>CAYWWM010000364.1:0-3767 GCA_964461735.1 uncultured Solibacteraceae bacterium
CATTTCAATCATTTGCGTTGACTGCTGGGGCTGGCGGATGAACCAACCTCCGTGCTGAAGCTGTGCCGCTTCGCGGAGGCGACGCGCGAAAAGAGATGCCGGATGGATTCCTGGGAAAAGATTCTGGAATATCTGCAAGAACACATCAGCCCGCAGAGCTTCTCGACGTGGTTGCAGCCGGCTCGCTTCAGCCACCAGGACGACGGCGTGCTCTACGTTCGCGTCCCGAACGAAACCTTTCGGACGTGGTACGACGGCAATTGCGCGGAACTGTTCGAGGAAGCGATGAGCTCCCTCGCCCTGGGAGTGGAACGAATCGAGTGGCTCTTCCCCGCGTCCGGCGCGCCGCGCGCGGCTCCGGCGCAGGCGGCTTTCGACTTCGACGCGCCGATCGCGCAACTCAATCCGCGCTACACGTTCGAGTCGTTCGTGGTGGGCCAGTCGAACCAGTTCGCCCATGCGGCCGCTGATCGCGTGGCCCGAGAACCGTCGAAGGCCTACAACCCGCTTTTTATCTACGCCGACGTCGGCCTGGGGAAGACCCACTTGCTCCACGCCATCGGACACGCGCTACTGGCGCAGCGCCGCTTGCGGCTCTGCTACGTCACCACGGAACGGTTTTTTCGCGAGGTCATCAACTCGATCCGGTACGACCGCATGGCCTCGTTCCATGACCGCTACCGGAATCTGGACGTGCTGCTGGTGGATGACATTCACTATGTCAGCAAGAAGGAACGGACGCAAGAGGAGTTTGTCCATCTATTCAACGCTCTCTACGAGGCCCAGAAGCAGATCGTTTTCACCAGCGACCGGCCGCCCAAGGAGATTCCCCAACTCGAGGACCGGGTGCGCTCGCGGTTTGAGTGGGGTTTGATGGCCGACATCCAGCCCCCCGACCTCGAAACCAAAGTGGCCATCCTGATCCGCAAAGCCGAGGCCCAGGGCGCCCGGCTCCCCGATGACGTGGCCCTGTTCATCGCCAGCAGAATGCACGGGAACGTGCGCGAGCTGGAAGGCTCCCTCACGCGCTTGCTGGCTTACGCTTCGCTCACCGGCGCCGAAATCAGCGTCGGATTCGCGCAGCAGGTCCTGAAGGGCACCCTGGCCGGCGAAGAAAAGAAAGTCCACATCGAAGCGATCCAGAAAGCCGTGGCCGACGAATTTCGCCTCCGCATCGCAGACCTCAAGCTGCGCAATAATTCGAAGAAGATCGTCCACCCCAGGCAGATCGCGATGTTTCTCTCGCAGGAGCTCGCCGGAGCTTCGCTCCCCGAGATCGGGCGCGCTTTCGGCGGCAAGCACCACACCACGGTGCTGCATTCGATCGAGAAGATTCGCGAGGAGCGCAAGCGCGATAAGGAGTTGAGCAACATGATTCATCAGCTCTCGGATTCGCTGCAGTATGGGGGGCAGAGAATTGGTCCCGGGCGCAGTGAATCGGCTGTGGAAAAGCTGTTGGCCGGGCGTGGAAAACTTCGACGGGAGGGCCGGTGATCGGGAATTTCCACAGCCCGGCGGCATTCGCGGCGGGATTCCCTCACGCTGACCAGAGACGTTCCTTTTGTGAAATCAGCCGGATACTGCTTTTTTCACAAGAGGCGAGCGATCATCATCATAAGATAGACGTAGGAAGTAATCGGATTTTCACAGGTGGCTGATATGGAGTTCTCTGTACAACGCGCGGACTTGCTGAAAGAACTGACTCTCTCGCAAGGAGTAATCGAGCGCAAGACCACCATCCCGATTCTCTCGAACATCCTGCTCGAGGCTTCCGGGGAGTCGTTGCGGATGACGGCTACCGACCTGGAGCTCGGCATTCGCAGCTCGTGCGCCGCCAAGGTGAAGAAAGGCGGCTCGGCCACGGCGCCGGCAAAGAAACTGTTCGACTACGTGCGCCAGCTCGAGGAGCCAGAGATCCGGTTTAAGGCGGTCGAATCGGGTTCCGGAGGCGCCGTGCAGGTGACCTGCGGCCACTCGCACGTGCGCATGGCGGGCATGCCGCGGGACAACTTCCCAGTCCTCCCGGATCTGCCGGCGAAGCTCGCGGCAATTCCCCCGGCGCTGTTCGCACAGATGATCCGGCGCACGGTCTTCGCCATCTCGAACGAAGAATCACGCTACACGTTGAACGCAGGCTTGCTGCTCCTGAAGCCGGAGACGATGACCATGGTGGCGACTGACGGGCACCGCCTGGCGCACGTAGAGGCGGAGGCTGCCGAGGGCTACAGCGGCGTCAGCGGCGAGTTGCGCGTGCTGGTTCCAAAGAAGGCCATGACCGAGCTGGCGCGGCTCCTGGGCGACGTCGAGGAGGACGCTGCGGCAGAGGGAATGACGTTCGCCAAGGATGACAATCACCTCTTCTTCCAGATCGGGACACGCCTGCTTATCTCGCGGATGCTGAGCGGGCAGTTCCCCAACTACGAGGCTGTCATGCCGAAGGGCAACGACCGCCAGGTGGCTCTGCCGGTGGAGGCGCTCACAGCGGCCGTGCGGCGCGTCTCCTTGTTCTCCGACGAGCGCTCGCACGCCATCCGCCTGGAATTGAGCAAGGATGAGGTCAAGGTTTCCTCGACCGGCTCGGAGGCCGGCGAGGGCGCGGAAGACACTCTGGGGGCGAGCTTCGCCGGCGCCTCCTTGCAGATGGGCTTCAACTGGCAGTACCTGATTGATTTTCTGGGCGCCGCGGGCGCCGAGACGGTCCTGTTCGAATTCAAGGACGAGCAGAGCGCCGCGCAGATGCGCCCCGAGTCCGAGGAGAAATTGCGGTACCGCTACGTGGTCATGCCCATGCGCATTTGAAGAAGGTGTTAGGTGCCAGGTGCTAGGTGTTAGGGAAAATCTGACTTCTCACCTAACACCTAGCACCTAGGATTTAACAATGGGTGACAAAGAACTCAATCCGGGCGGCCTGAACGCGGGGCAAAAGCCCCCCCAGGGGCCTCCCCCGGAACTCTACGACGCCGACAGCATCAAGGTGCTGGGCGACCTCGAGGCGGTGCGCAAGCGCCCGGCCATGTACATCGGCTCGACGGGCGAGGGCGGGCTGCACCATCTCGTCTACGAGGTGGTGGACAACTCGGTGGACGAGGCACTGGCCGGCTTTTGCACCGAGGTTCTGACGACCATCCACACCGACAACTCCGTGACCGTCGTGGACAACGGCCGGGGTATCCCGGTCGGGATGCACGAGACCGAGAAGCGCTCTGCCGCCGAAGTCGTCATGACCGTGCTGCACGCCGGCGGCAAGTTCGACACCAACAGCTACAAGGTCTCGGGCGGGCTGCACGGCGTCGGAGTCTCCGTCGTCAACGCGCTGAGCGAGTGGCTGGAACTCGAAATCTGGCGCGACGGCTACACTTGGGAGCAGTCCTACAAGCGCGGCGTCCCCGACGGTCCGCTCAAGCGCGCGGGCAAGACCACCAAACGCGGCACCAAGGTCACCTTCCGGCCCGACCCCACGATCTTCGACGCGGTCGAGTTCAACTTCGACACGCTCGCGCAGCGCCTCCGCGAGCTCTCGTTTTTGAACAAAGGGCTCAAAATCAGCCTCTCGGACGAGCGCGCCGACAAGGGCCACAAGTTTTGCTATGCCGGCGGCATCGCGGAGTTCATTACGCACCTGAACAAAGGCAAGGCCGTCCTGCACGACAAGCCCATCTATTTCGAAAGCGTCCGCAGCGCGGGCGCGCTCGGCGACGTGCAGATGGAGGTCGCGCTCCAGTACAACGATTCCTACTCGGAGACCGTCTTCAGCTTCGCCAACAACA
>CAYWWM010000365.1:0-3764 GCA_964461735.1 uncultured Solibacteraceae bacterium
GAATTGAACCACAAAGACACTAAGGGCACTACGGAGGCCCGCATAATAAAGCGCGGGAGGTGGACGTCAGGGCATGGCTTCAGCCATGCCGAAGAAGGGCCGAGAGAAGACGGGCTTCAGCCCCTGAGGGAGGTCCTTCCCACGCCGATGATTCCGGTCGCAGCTTTACGACTCCCCTCAGCGGCTGAAGCCGGTCTCTTCCTACGCGGCGAACCGGCACGACTGAAGTCGTGCCCTGACGGACCCGCGCTATATAATGCAATCCTCCCTAAGATAAAAACGAAGGAATTTTCGTTTCTACTCTCTTTTCTTGTTTGTCTCTTGTGCCTTTGTGTCTTTGTGGTGGGAGAAGCCCGGGCGCAAAGCTCGCAGGCCGTGCTGCAGGGGCGCGTGCTCGGAGGGAACGGAGCGCCCGTCAATCGTGCGCTGGTGCTGGTGCGCAACCTGGCCACCAACACGCAGGCCTACCGCTACACCAACGAGCAGGGACTCTACTACTTTTCCGCGGTCTCGCCGGGATCGTATTCGGTGCGCGTGGACGCGCTCGGGAATCGGCCTGAGGAGCGTTCGCCGGTGGAGCTGGCCGTGGCCGCGCGCCTGGAGCTCGACTTCGCGCTGATGGCTTCGACCACGACTCCTGCGCCTTCGGCGGTTCCGGGTCCCGCTGGTCCGGGCGCGAGCGCCCGCCCGACTCCCGCCAACGTGCTCTCGGTGATGTACGGGGCCGACGCCGCCGTACCCCAGGCGCTCATCATCACGCTCCCCGTTCCGATCACGGAGACGCTGGTCGGCTCGCTCTCGAGCCTCATTGACGAGACCAAGATTCTGGAGCTGCCGCTCTCGGGCCGCGACGTCTACACGCTGCTGGTCTTGCAGCCGGGCGTAACCTCCGACAACGCCACGGCGCGCGGCCTGGGCTTCTCGGTGAGCGGCCAGCGCGTAGCCAGCTCGAACTTCCTGCTCGACGGCGTGGACAACAACGATCCTTCGATCACCGGGCGCGCCACGCGCGTCTCGGCCGAGGCGGTCAAGGAATACCGCATGACCACGAGCAACTTCACCGCCGAGTACGGGCGCGCCTCCGGCTTCCTCGCCAACGCCATCACGCGCTCGGGCACGAACAACTTTCATGGGACGCTGTTTTCCTTCTTCAACCATGACCGCCTGAACGCCAACACGTTCGGGAATAACTTGACGGGGCAGGCGCGCCAGCCGTTTCGGCAGACGCAGACCGGCGCGTCGGTGGGCGGGCCGGTGTGGCGCGACCGGCTCTTCTTCTTCGGCAACTTCGAGCGCGCCCACCGCTCGAGCGAAAGCCAATTGCTCACGGTGTTTCTGCCCAGCTCTACGTTCGTGACCGCCTTGTCGCAGGGAAGCCTGGCGCGGCAGGTGATGCAGCAGTTTCCGCCTCCGGGCGGAGACCCCATTCCCGGCATCCCCTTTGTGGTCCGCCGCGAGGTGGCGCTGCCGCAATTGCAGCGGGACACGCTGGCGCTCGGGCGGCTCGACTACAGCTCGCTCGACGGCCGCGACCGCTTCACCGGACGTTATTCCTTCTCGCAGCAAACTACGGACGACTTTATCTACAGTGTCTACCCCGGCCTGAACTCCCCGCTCGTGATCCGCGGCCAGAACCTCGCTCTCAACTACACGCGCGAGCTCGGCGGAGGGACCAACGAGGTCAAGTTCGGCTACGGGCGCAACAGCGTGCGCGCGCTGCGTCCGCATCCCGATATTCCCGCGATGGCAACGGGGGACGGCATTGCGCTTCCCGGCAGCGAAGCGGCCTTCGACTATGCCTTCCGGGATTCCGGCGTGCACATCCTCGACAACTTCAGCCGCCTCACCGGGCGGCACGCCCTGGTGGTGGGCGGGGAGCTGCGGCTGCCGCGGCACAACTCGCTCACCACCCCGGCGCGCGACGGACTGTATCTGTTCGACTCGCTGGCCGACTTTTTCTTCGACGACCCGACGTTCCTGCTCCTTTCGCTCAACCGGCAGACCGCCGGGATTCCGGCGGAGGAGGATTTCCGCCGGCAGTACCTGCAGCGGGATTTCGGGCTGTTCTTGCAGGACAACCTGCAGGTGACGGGGCGGCTGACGCTCAACCTCGGCCTGCGCTATGAATACTTCGACGCGCCGAACCCGCGCGGGGGAAGCCGCGACTTCAACTTTGCGCTGGGCGGCGGGCAAAGCCCCGGCCAGCGCATCGCCGCGGGGGGCCTGGAGGAGGGCACGCTCTTCGGGACCGACCGCAACAACTTCGCGCCGCGCCTGGGCTTCGCCTTGGACCTGCTGGGCGACCGCCGGACAGTCCTGCGCGGCGGCTACGGCCTGTTCTATGATCGCGTCTTCAACAACATCTGGCTCGACGCGCGCAACAACAGCTTCACGCTGCAACAGTTGGCCAACTTCGTGGGCCGCGCGCCGCAGTTTCGCATGAGCTTCCCAGCTTCAAAGGGCGTCTTTCCCGTGACACGCCTGCTGCCCGGCGGCGCCGTGCTGGTGGATCGCGCCCTGCGCACGCCCTACAGCCAGAGCTGGTTCGCCGGCCTGCAGCGCGAGCTGACCCCGAACCTGATCGTCGAGGTGAGCCACGCCGGTTCGCTCGGCCGCAAGCTGGTAACCGCCGACTTGGTCAATCGCGCTTTTTCCGTGCCGTTCACCGAACGCCCGCAAGGTCGCTATCATCCAGGTTTCGGCGACATCAGCTACCGCGCCAACCAGGGCCTGTCGAACTTCCTGGCCCTGGAAGTTGCGCTCAACCGCCGCTGGAGCGGCGGGGTGCAGTTCCAGGTTTCCTACACCTACAGCCGGACGCGCGACATGCAGAGCGATCCGCTGGTGCGGCCGGGGCTCACCGCGCAGAGCTCCGTGGCGCGCGACCTCGCCAACAGCTCCTTCTTCCAGGTGACGACCGGCTTCACGCGCCAGTTCGACCCGCGCACCGACTACGGGCGGTCGGATTTCGACCAAATCCACAACCTGGTCTTCAGCTCCGTGGCGCAGTCGCCGCGCTTCGACGGCTGGATGCGCTTCCTCAGCGGCTGGCAGGCCGCCACGCTGGTCGGGGTTCGCTCCGGCTTCCCGTTCTCCGTGTACAGCGGCAGCACTTGTCCGGCTCCGGATACGCCCGTCAACCAATGCCGGGGAGTTTCCATTCCGCAGCGCGGAGGCGTGCTCAATCGCAACCGCGCCGACTTCGTCGGTGAGGACTTCGACCAGGCGTTCCTGGACTCGCGGCCTCCGATTGACGGCGGCGTGGTGCTGCTGGATAAAACCCGGTTCCGGCCTCCGGTGGGCGAGAACATCGGAAACCTGCCGCGCAACGTGTTGCGCGGCCCCGGTTTCTGGAACGTGGATTTCGGGCTCAGCCGCAGCTTCGCGCTGCCGCGCTTGGGCGAGCAGGGACGCGTGCAATTCCGCGCCGAGTTCTTCAACCTCTTCAATCACACCAATCTCAACAACCCGAATGTGTCGTTCGAATCGTCGGCGTTCGGCGAGGCGACGTTCGGGAGACAGGGCTTCGGGTCGTCGCAGTACAGCGCCTCACCGCTCAACGAGCAGCCCCGCCGCGTGCAGTTCGCCGTCAAAGTTATTTTTTAACCACAACGACACAAAGGTCACGAAGATAGGAAATGTTCAAACACTTCGTGCCTTGCTGGTAAGGTTCTTACTGGCTGACGGGGATGGTGGCGGGGAGGTCGGGGTTGCTGGAGATGCCGTTCTGGGTGAGGACGATGGGGACCGCGTCGCCCGGCGTC
>CAYWWM010000366.1:0-3319 GCA_964461735.1 uncultured Solibacteraceae bacterium
CCAGAACCTGCTGGCGCCGCTGGGCCTGGACGTAGTCCCGGAGGTCTCCTTCGGACACGATCTCACGCGCCTGGGTCCCGGCGCCAGCTACCCCCGGCGGAGGGTGGAGAACCGGTTTCATTCGCTCGCCGAGCTGAGCCAGGCCCGGGGCAACCACGCGCTGACGTTTGGATTGCAGGTGTCCCGTCTCCAGACCAACGATTTGCAGAGCGACAACAATCGCGGCGCGTTTTCTTTCGGGAGCGACTTCGGACGAACCGCGGTGGGGAATTTTCTCTACGGGACACCATCTTCCTTCACGCTCGCGACCGGCGACCTTTATCGGGGCTTCCGCAATTGGGAGCTGGCGTATTATTTGCAGGATACCATTCGAGTCAAGCCTACTCTAACGCTTTCCGTCGGGCTCCGCCACGAAGTGGTGACGGCTCCTACCGAAGTAAACGGTTTGACCTCGATCCCATTCGGGACCGATGCCAACAACCTCTCTCCGCAATTCGGCTTCGCCTGGAATCCCGGCCGAGGAAAAAGCACAGTGCGGGGCGGCTATGGGATCGTGTACAGCTCCATTTTCCCCGTTCTCTATCAGCGGGCGCGCTTCAATCCGCCGGCCGTGCAAGTCATTACCGCCCATTTCGGAGGAAGACCCGAGGACCACGACCTGCTCAATCCCCTGCGAGGAGCGGACTTGCGACGCCCCGCGCTGAATCGGATCAGCCCCGACTTGGTCGCTCCCTATTCGCATCTCTATAACGTGGCGGTCGAGCGGGAACTGCCGGCAGAGGCCTCTTTGCGGGTTGGCTACATCGGAAGCCGGACGCTCAAGCTGCCGGTCAACGCTGTTTCCAACCGCGCCAGACCTGTGCCGGGCATTGAGACCATCAACCGTACAATTGATGACAGACGCCCCGACCCGCTCTACCGGGAGATTTCGACGATGCAGAATTTGAGCATCGCCTATTTCGATGCCTTGCAAGTCGGCGTGGACAAGCGCGTCAGCCAGGGGCTGAGCTGGAACGTGCGATACACATGGAGCAAAGGCATCAGCTCGACCGGCCCCCAAAACTTTGCCAATATCAGCGGCACCGGCCATCCCAGCACCGTTGAGGATGACATTGTGGGGGACCTGAAGAGTCTCGAAGACTTTGACACGCCGCACTCGCTCACCATCGGCTATCGCTACGAGTTCCCGTGGGGACGCGGGCAGGGAATCAAATCCTGGTTTCCGGGCGGGTGGAAAATTTCCGGAACCACCACCTTCAAATCCGGCACGCCCACGCATGTCCATACGGGCGGCGACTCCCCCGGTTTTGGAAACGTGGACGGCGTCGGCGGGGATAGACCCAATCTCCTGAACCCGGCCATTCTGGGGATCAGCCTGGACAACCCGGATACTTCCTACGCCCTGCTCGCGGGCGCCTGCACCCGGCCCAACGAGACCGGCCCCGACGGCACGCGCCAGCCATACATGCGGTGTACGCACTTTGACACCAACATCGCGCCGGGCGGCCGCGGCAATCTCGGCTTCCAGACGTTTCGCAGCGACGGCATCGCCAATTGGAATCTCGCGCTCGAAAAGGACGTGGCGTTCCGCGAGCCGCTGACCCTGCGGTTCCGCGCGGAGTTCATCAACTTCTTCAACCACCCGCAGTTTGAGCGCCCGGACGACGAGATCGGCTTCGAGCCCTTCGCCAAGATCATCAATACCGCCAATCGCGGGCGCGTGATCCAACTCTTGCTCCGGCTCCAGTTCTAAGCCCTGGACAACGAGCTTGCTCTCGCGGTAGTGTAAGCGGGGAGGGACGATGGCCATCCGAACGTCGGTGTTTCTAATTCTCATGGCGGTTCTGAATCAAACCGGCGCTTCCGGACAACTCCCCACCGCGAGAATTGCGTTCGAGGAGGCCGCTCTCGGAAGTCTCCCGGTTGGCTGGAAGGTGGATGCGACCCATCCGGGGAGCGAATTGGCCGTGTGGTCGGTCCAGGAAGATTCGCAGGCTGCCTCCGGGAAGCGAGTCCTTGCAGTGCGAATCACCGGCTCCGAGCGCGGCACGTTTAATCTGGCTTGGACCGACCAGTTCCGCTTCCAGGACGGGGTGGTCGAGGTCCAGGTTCGGGCGGGCGAGGGCCGCATTGATCAGGGCGGCGGACCCATCTGGAGAGTCCGGGACGCCAACAACTATTACATCGCCCGCTGGAATCCCTTGGAGAACAATTTCCGCGTGTACTACGTGAAGGATGGGAGGCGGGTGCAGCTCGACACCGCCGACGTGAACGTAGCGGCCGACGCGTGGCACTCCATCCGCATCGAGCACCAGGGCAATCACATTGCCTGCTATCTGAACGGCACAAAACTCCTGGAAGCGGACGATTCCACTCTCCCCGAAGCGGGGGGCGTAGGGCTCTGGACCAAGGCCGACGCCGCATCGTTCTTTGACGATCTGTCAGTCCAGGCGAAATGAGCATGGCATCCCCTTGGTTTGCATGGTGAATTGGACAAATGAGGATGCCAGCGGTTCTTGAGACCAAACTCTCCTCCCAAGCATCGTGATTTCCATTCTTCTCTTCTATCCGCTTCTCATTCTGGCGCTTTGCTCTTTCCTTTACCACCTGGCCGTCTGTTGGGCCGCGCTGCGTTTCCGCGCGGAGCGGGAGGATGCGGCCGGCTTCGCTCCGCCCGTCTCGGTCCTGAAGCCGATCCACCGCATCGAGCAGAACTTTTATGCCATCCTGGCGAGTTATTTCCGGCAGGAAGATTCGAACCCTGGGCAAGGCTTCGAGATTGTGTTCGGCCTGGGCGCGGCCAATGACCCGGCGCGCTGGACCCTCGCGCAGTTGCAACGGGACTTCCCGCGCGTTCCTGTGAAAGTCGTCACGGTGCCGGAATCGCCGAGCGCCAATCCCAAGATGGGCAAGCTCGCACGAATGCTCGAAGCCGCCGCGCATGAAGTCGTTGTGATCAGCGACGCCGACGTGCGCGTCGGGCCGGATTACCTGCGGCGGGTCGTCCGGCCCTTGGCGGATGAGCGAGTCGGAATGGTCACCTGCCTCTATCGCGGCGTTCCGGCGAAGCAGTTTCTTTCGATTCTGGAGGCGCTCGGCATGAGCGGCGACTTTGCCGGGCAGGTGCTCTTGGGGCGCATGGTGCAAGGGATACGCTTTGGGCTTGGCGCGACGATGGCCACGCGCAAGAAGCAGATCGCCCAAATCGGCGGCATCGCAAAATGGGCCGACTATCTCGCCGACGATTTCATTCTCGGACGCGAGATCGCCCAAGCCGGCTACCGCGTCTATCTTTCCCACACCGTCGTCGAGACCGTGC
>CAYWWM010000366.1:3329-3761 GCA_964461735.1 uncultured Solibacteraceae bacterium
GCTTCCGCGCCGGACCGTGGCCGAATTCTTCCGGCAGCAACTGCGCTGGGCGCGGACCATCCGCGCGTGCAGCCCGCAAGGCTATCCGGGGCTGATCTTCGTCTTCGGAGTGCCGCTGGCCTTCTTCGCGTGGGCCATTCAGCCTGGCTCCGTGACTGCGCTGGCGATCCTCGTTGCCGTATTAATCGCGCGCTTCCTCTCCGCCTGGACCGCGGGCGTGCTGGTCTGCCGGGACCGCGTGCTGGCGAAGCATCTCTGGCTTCTGCCGCTGCGAGACTTGATCGCTCTGGGTGTGTGGGTGATGAGTTTCTTCGGACGCGAAGTGGTCTGGCGCGACGCCCGCTACCGCCTCGAACCCGGCGGCAAAATCCGACCCGCGTGAGCTACCGAGCCGCGAGTCCGAGCCGCGCGCGTCAGCAAGCGGCCCGGCGT
>CAYWWM010000367.1:0-3752 GCA_964461735.1 uncultured Solibacteraceae bacterium
CGTGATGCCACCATGCGGGTTCGGTTGCTGGCGGCTGTTGTCCCAGGCGAGTTGAAAGGCTTCGTCGCTGTAGGTGCTGCCGCTATAACCCATGGTTTGCCAATGCCGGGTGGTGAACCCAAGCAGCACCTTGGCGTTGGTCCCGTATCCCAGCTCCTGAATCACCCGCCGCTTGAGCGGCGGCAATTCGATTTGCAGGTCCACTTCGCGCAGCAGCGTGAACGGAATCGCCAGCACCACGACGTCGGCGTCCTGGTCCACCGCGCTTCCGTTGATATCCTGGAAGGTCAGCGTGAAGCCGCTGCCCCGGCTGCGCACGGCCTCCAGACGGTGCCGCCGGTGAATCTGGTCCTCGGCGCGGCGCGCCAGCTCGTCCACGATCCTCTGGTTCCCGCCCTGCACCTTGTAGCGCTCGTCGCTCTCTCCCAGGACATCGAACGCTTCGCGGTCGGCGAGGTCTCCGGTTCCGATCAGAAAAATGAAGTTCAGAGCCGATTGTTCGCCCGCATCGAGGCCGTATTCGGTGACGTAGGCCACCTCCAGCAATTCCCGCATCCACTCGCGCGCGCCAATGCCGTCGAGGTACTCGGCGATGGACATGCGGTCGAAGCGGCCTCCGCCTCCCTCGACTTCGTAGTTCACTACCTCTCCCATGGAGTCGTAGTCCTCCATGATCCGGCCGGCCAGCGGCACAAGCTCGCGGGCCGCCTGCGCCTGCGTGTAGTGCCGGCCGTTGAGGAAGTAGGTCTCCCGTTTGAGCGACGCTGCGGCGTCGCTGTGCGTGTCGAGCTTCTCGAGGCCAAATTCCTCCATCAGCGCGAGCATCTCTTCGTGATTGCTGTCAATGAACTCGCCGCCGAGTTCGGTCGTGAGGCCGTCGCCCAACAGGTCCCGGGCCGTGAAGATGCGCCCGCCGCTGCGGTCGGAGCCTTCGTAGATTTCGGCGCGCAATCCCGCTTTCTTGAGTTTGTGGGCGATGTTCAGCCCGGCAATCCCCGCGCCGACGATGGCAATCCGGACTCCGGCGGGCCCGCCCTGACCACCGCATCCGGAAAGCAGGGTGCCGCTGGCCAGACCTGCCGTCGCCAGCGCCGAATCCCGCAGGAAGCGGCGGCGGGTGAATGTCTGGCGCCGCTTCTGCCGCAGGGACTCGTCCAGCTCCGGCAGTTCATCCAACGGGGGACACCCGGGCTGCCTCCGGGCCGCCAATGCCGCGTAGCGAAAGGCGCGACGAAGAGAATCAAACAAGGGACTGCGGGCCACAATCACCTCCGCTACAGACGAAAGCACTTTCCCCTGGAACCGTACGCGGTCCGGCTCTCCCACGAGGATTATAGCCCAGCCAGCAGGACGCGCAGCTCGTTGATTCTCGCATGGAGCGTGGCGCGGTCCATGTTGCGGTAGCGTTCCGGGAGGACTTCGCGGGAGGTGCACTCCTGCACGGCGGCGAGAACCTGCAATTCCCGCTCGAGCGGGCTGCTGGCCGGAATAAAGTCTTCAAAGGCCCGGCGCAGGACGCTCGCGGAAATCGCCGTCTCCGCGGCGTTTCCGTCGGCATCCGCGATCAGGACGGCGCGCGCCAGAATCGCCTCGATATCCGCTCCGGAAAGGCCGCTGTTCTTGGGGTCGGGCAATACTTCCCGGACCGATTGGACCGCCGCTTGCAAGCCGCTTTTCTTGAGCATGATGCGGAAGAGCGCGTCATACTCCGCCTCCGTCTCCGGGTAGAACAAAGCGAGGTGTTCCTCGGCGCGGCCCTGGCGTTTCAGGTCCACCGGCAGCAGGTCCGGCCGGCAGGTGATGAGGAACCACACAATCTTGCCGCGGTATTCGGTATTCCCCATAAAGGAAGCGATCTGCGCGAAGACGCGGTTGGATGTGCCGGAATCGCCCTGCTGGTTGCGGTCGCCCAGAAACGCGTCGGCCTCGTCAATGATGACTCCGACGGGCCACATGGCATGGAGGAGCTTCAGAATTTTTTCCAGGTTCCCCTCGGTGACCCCCTGCCATTGGGAACGAAAATTCAGAAACTTCACGCACGGGAACCCCATCTCGCCCGTAAAACAGTTCACCAAAAACGTCTTCGCGGAGCCCACCGGACCGGCGATCAAGTATCCCATCGGCACACCTCGGGACCGGCCCGCCAGGATCACTTGCGCCGCGCGGCGCAACCGCTGCTTGACTCCCTCGTGCCCGGAAACCATGTCGAGGGTGTACTTCGACTCCACGTATTCGAGCAAGCCGAAGCACTCCGCTTCAATGACGGTTTTTTTCTGGTCCCGCAACGTGGCCGCGTCCAGGCGCGCCGGGCGCTCGTCCACCGAGGCGACGATCTGCCGGAGCTGAACGCGCGTCAGCCCGGAGGTGAGCGAAGCCAGCCGCTCGGGAGGCAGCTCGGAGTTCGATGGGAACCAGGCGTCCTCGCGGAGGGACCGCAGATAGCCGAGGCGTTCTGCTTCGTCGGGGCGCTCGACCTCGATCTCGATCGTCTGCGGCGAGCGCACGACGCGCGCGCTCAAGTCCGCGAGGTTTTCCGTAATCAGAACGAGCGTGGCGTTGGCCGCCAGCAGCCCGGGGTCCGTGCTCCATCTCTGGAAGAACACGCGCGTGGCGCGGTCTTCGGCGCCGGCTTCCCCGGCCCATTCCGGAACCAGGGTCTCCGCGTAGGGAAACAGCACCGCGGCGCCCAGAGGTTGCGGGCGGCGGACCAAGCGCTTCAAGAAGGAGTCGAGCAAGGCGAAAAAAGTGAGGGGATCGCGCGGCAGGGACTGCGCGAAATTCGTACCGTGGACCGCGTCCACGACGGCGACTGACTCGACAAAATGCTGGTGCGACGCGGGCGTGTGGAAGATCGCTCCGTTGGCCCGCTGGTATTCGACGACGACATCCCGCTGGCCGAAAATCCAATCGGCCAGGAAGGTCGTCAAGGGAACGAACTCCGAATCTGCCCCGGCCGCCGCCGCCACGTTCGGCACGGGAACCAGGTCCCCGGTGTTGCCGTGAAGGATAAAGGTGTTGCCCAGGCGCGCGCGGATGCCGTGGGCCAGCCGGCGGGCCCAGCGCGGATAGTGTTTGACCAAATCGGTCATTGGTTTCGCGCCTTCTGACGGATCGTTCCGGTGGGGGCGTTCTGCGCGCTTGGCCGCGACGACAGGCCCACCGGGAAAACGGCGTCGTCCATCCCGTCCAGCCACTCGGCGCCCCCCGAACGCAGCAGGGCTTCCATCTCCCGGACGGCGCGCTCGGAGTCCTCCGACTGGCGGACAATCATGTCGAGCTCATGGGAAATCGCCTGCGGATCTCGCATGGAGAGCGAATTCTGGTGCAACACTTCCAGCAGCGAGGCCATGGAGTCCAACTCCGAGGCCAGCGCCTTCATCGTGCCGCGCGCCTCCTGGTGGGCCGTATGCAGCCGCTGTTTCAATTCCCGGTTTTTCTCCACCGCGACGCGGGCGCGCTCGGTCAGTTCCGGCTGCTGTTTCTCTTTTTCCAGGCGGCTGATTTCCTTCGCGAGATCGTCCAGGTCCCGCTTCGAGAGCATTCGCTCGTACCGTTGGAGCGCCACCATCCGTTGCAGGCCGCAGTCCAGAATCATGTCCAGCTTGTCCCGTTGCTCGGAGACGTAGGTCTGCGAAATCCCATGCAGGCCGTGATAATTGGCTTCGATCTGCCGGCAGAGCGTTTCCATTTCCGCGTACCGCTTGGCGAAGGCGGGGTTGAACGAGGCGATCAACTGAGCGCGCCGGGCCTCG
>CAYWWM010000368.1:0-3748 GCA_964461735.1 uncultured Solibacteraceae bacterium
CGCCGGTCGGCCCGATCATGATGATGTTTTTCGGCATCACCTCTTCGGCGATCTCGGGTGGCAGCTTCTGGCGCCGCACGCGGTTGCGCACCGCCACCGAGACGGCCCGCTTGGCGGCGTTCTGCCCGATCACGTACTTGTCGAGCTCGCGCACGATTTCCCGCGGCGACATCTCGTCGAGCGACGGGATCGGCTCGTCGGTCATCGGTTCCGGGGCTTCCGGAAGGTACGTCGCCATGGTAGGTGCCAGGTGTCAGGTGTTAGGTGTCAGGGCAAACAAGCAAACTCCGGATTCCGGTGGTCTTTCCTCTTCGCTCGTCACTCGTCACTCGGAACGACATATGGATTGTCGTTCCGCTCGTCACTTCTCCTACAGCTCCTCGACGTGGATGTGGTTGTTGGTATAGATGCAAAGTTTCCCGGCGATTTCCATGGCTTCCGTGGCGATCTCCCGCGCCGAGAGCGCCGTATGCTTCAGCAGGGCCTGTGCCGCGGCCAGCGCCAGCGGGCCTCCGGAGCCGATGGCGGCCACCCCGTCGTCCGGCTCGATGATGTCGCCCGTGCCGCTCAGCAGGAACGTGTTTTTCTGGTCGGCCACCAACAACAACGCTTCCAGGTGGCGCAGCGCGCGGTCCGTGCGCCAGTCTTTGGCCAGCTCGACGGAAGACCGGCTCAGGTTGCCGTTGAACTGCTCGAGCTTGGTCTCAAAGCGCGAGAAGAGCGAAAAGGCGTCGCCGGTCGAGCCCGCGAACCCGGCCAGAATGCGGTCGTTCCACAGCCGGCGGATCTTCTTGGCCGTGTGCTTGACCACGTTCTCGGCCAGCGTCACCTGCCCGTCTCCGGCCAGCACCACTTTGCCGTCCCGCCGGACGCAGATGACCGTCGTCCCGTGGATTCGCATGGTCTCGCTCAGGCGGTTTCGGCTCTTCATTCCCCGCATTCCACGGTATCGCAAATCCCCCCCCCGCGCAAGGGCAGGTATGTATGATAAAAGTCTTCCCACGATATGAACAGCGGGGCGCTTACCCGATGAGAAGGAGCGGCAGAAAATCCTGCTGGGATGACACCCGGGAGGGGATGGGAGAACGCCAAAGCAGCGGGTGCGGCTGGCCGACAGCCGTGTTTTCCGAGCCCGCCGGGGAGGAGGGGTGGTGCAGAGAAAGCAAGCTCCACCCCGGCTCGTTCTCGGCTTCGCCCAGGAGAGGCGAAAGATCGGCTAGAGCGCTTGCTCGCCCTGCTCGCCAGTGCGGATGCGGAGCACGTCTTTGACGTCGCTGACGAAGATTTTGCCGTCGCCGAATTTGCCGGTCTTGGCGGTTTCCACGATCACCTTGGTGACGGCGTCCACCTGGTCATCCCGGATCAGGATGTCGAGCTTCAGCTTGGGCTGGAACTCGGCCTTGTACTCGACACCGCGATAGTGCTCGACATGTCCCTTCTGCCGGCCGAAGCCGCGCACCTCGGTCACGGTCATGCCGTGCACGTCCACGCGCTCCAGGGCTTCCCGAACTTCTTCCAATTTATGAGGTCTGATTACGCATTCCAGTTTTTTCATATGCGGCCGCTCCTTCGCGCCTGCCCGCGCGCCTGCCTCGCATGAAGAAGGCGAAATGGAAAAGCGCCCCGCCCCGGCGGCCGAGGCGCTTTACGGTTGAAGTGTGGTGCCTCCGGACCGTTCACAGCTAAACGTCGTAATAGAGGTGGAACTCATAGGGGTGCGGGCGCAACCGGACGGGGTCCACCTCTTTCTCCCGCTTGTAAGCAATCCAGGTTTCAATCAGGTCCTTGGTGAAGACGCCGCCCTCGAGCAGGAACTCGTGATCCCCTTCGAGGGCGCTCAGAACCTCTTCGAGCGAACCCGGCACCTGCTTGACCTTGGCGGCCGCCGCCGCGTCGAGGTGATAAATGTCGCGGTCCACGGGGTCGCCCGGCTGGATGCGATTCTTGATCCCGTCGAGGCCAGCCATCAACATCGCGGCCAGGCACAGGTAGGCGTTGGCCGACGGATCGGGGCAGCGGTACTCGACGCGCTTGGCTTTCGGGTTAGCGGTATACATCGGAATGCGGACACACGCGCTCCGATTGCGCTGGGAATGAACCAGGTTAATCGGAGCTTCGTAGCCCGGCACCAGGCGGCGATACGAGTTCGTCGTGGGCGCGCAGAAGGCCAGCAGCGCGGGTGAGTGCTTGAGCAAACCGCCGATGTAGTAGAGAGCCGTCTGACTGAGCAGGGCATATCCCTTCTTGTCAAAGAACAGCGGGGTTTCGTTCTTCCAGAGGCTCTGGTGGACGTGCATGCCGGAGCCGTTGTCCATAAAGAGCGGTTTCGGCATGAAGGTGACGGTCTTGCCGCACTGCTGCGCATAGTTCCGCAGGATGTACTTGTACATCTGCATCTGGTCGCCCATCCGCGTCAGCGGCTTGAAGCGCATGTCAATCTCGGCCTGACCGGCGGTCCCCACTTCGTGGTGGTGCACCTCGACGTCAATGCCGACCTGCTTCATCTTCAGGACTGTGCGGGAGCGGAAGTCCTGAAAGCTGTCGCTCGGCGGCACCGGAAAATAGCCTTCCTTGTAGCGGGGCTTGTAGCCGAGGTTGGGGCCTTCCTCCCGCCCGGTGTTCCAGCTTCCTTCCACGGAATCAATCCGATGGAACGAGGAATTCGGAGTCTGTTCATAGCGGATGTCGTCGAAAATATAAAACTCAATCTCGGGTCCGAAATAGCTCGTGGTGGCGATCCCAGTCTTGGTCAGGTACTGTTCCGCCTTCTGCGCCACGTGCCGGGGATCGCGAGTGAAGCTGGTTCCCAGGATGGGGTCCCGCACATTGCAAATCAAGCTGAGCGTGGGGACTTCCAGGGCGGGGTCTACGACCGCCGTCGCCGGATCGGGCACCAAGAGCATGTCGCTTTCATGAATCTCCATGAATCCCCGGATGCTCGATCCATCAAAACCCGCTCCTTCTTCAAAAACCCCTTCGTTCAGTTCCTCCACAGGGATGGAAAAATGCTGCCACATGCCGGGCAGGTCCGTGAATTTGAGGTCTACCATCTGCATTCCCCGGTCCCGGGCAAATGCTACGACTTCCGCCGGGGATGCGCCTTCCAGAGCAGTTGTGCTTGCAGTCCACTTTGCCTTTGCCATACGACTTCCTTCGTCCTCCTGGGCGTTACAGAATCAAACGAACAGTTTGCGCCGGGTCATCCGACGGGCTTTGCGGCTGGATGGTGCATTACACCTGTGCCGTCTTGCCAATGGGATTTTCCCCGGCCCTTGCGAAAAAGCAAAATTCAACACCAGCTACGTTAAACGAGACTCGAAACCGGTGTCAATCGAATTTAGCATAAATTGCAGAAAAAATGTTTATATCTGACAGAATTTTAACTTATTTATCCCATTCAAAAGAAGAATTCCACGATTTTGAGGTTTGCTTATTGCAATTATAGTGCTACATTGTTATTTGGACCTCCATCTCAATTTGGCGAAAGCAAGGCGAACTATGAATCAATCCGAAGCCCTGGCGCGAATCCTGGAGGAAAAGGTCGAGTTCCTGCTCTTGCAGTTTACCGACATCCTGGGCTCGATCAAGACCGTGGAGATTCCCGCCGACAAATTCGAAGGGGCCCTGACGGGCGACGTGGCCTTTGACGGCTCGGCCCTGGAAGGGTTCCACCGCACGATCGAATCGGAGTTGCTGCTGAAACCGGACCTGGGAACGCTGCGCATTCCTCCGCCGGGCGGCGGGGAGA
>CAYWWM010000369.1:0-3746 GCA_964461735.1 uncultured Solibacteraceae bacterium
GACCGGGACACGGGCCGGGCTCGCGGCTTCGCCTTCGTCGAAATGACCAATGACGCGGAGGCGGTCTCGGCCATCGCCGCGTTGAATGGCAAAGAAGTGGGCGGCCGCGCCCTGAACGTGAACGAAGCGCGCCCCAAGGCGGAGCGATCCGGGCCGCGCAGTAGTGGCGGTGGATACGGGTCTGGCAACCGCGGACAGCGCTGGTAGGATCCGTCAAACCTTGTGCGGAGGCAAATTTCCTTTGCCTCCGCACGATTCCAGGAGGCACCCATGGCCACTCGGGGAAAAGGCACGTTTCAAAAACGACAGAAAGAGATGGCGAGAAAAGACAAACAGCAACGAAAGGTGGCGCGCCGCGCGCAACGAAAACTGGACAACGCGGATACAGTCAGGACTCTGCCCCAGGACCTCGAACCGCTCACCGAGCTCGAACCCGGCGGCGAACCCCGGGAGATTTGAGCCGCCCTCGCCAACCTCTCCGTCTTTCCGAGCCGCCCGCCCGCCAAGGCGGCGGTGAAGCAACCCACCCGCGATGTGGTAATTCCATCGCCAACCCAGTTATCCTCCCCCCGCATTGCAGTCCATTCGCAAAGAGTAAGAACGGACCGTTCGCTTACGGTCGCGGCAAAGAGTAAGAACTGCCCGGCCGCTTACGCTTCCGGCTCTGACAAACTCTCGCCCAGGAACGATTCGGCGAGCTGGTCAATGCGTTTGCCGAGAGGCGTATAGGAAACCACAATCGAAAACACGGCCGCGCCCAAAGCCGGTGACAAGCGGTATAGCGTCTGGGTATTGGATTTTTTATTGCTTCGCTCACCTGCCGGGCGCGGCCTTCTCATACAGATGCGCCACGAAGGAGCCGTAGCCGTTATAGAGGAAGGTCGGATGCACGTCCCCCGTGCCGATGTCCTGCTCGGTAGCCTGGGAGTGTCCCTGAAACTGCTCGCTGGGGTCCACGTTGGCATTGAAGTGGTAGTCGTGCGGCGAGATGTCGCCCCAAAACGTGCGCGGCTGGGCGGCCGTGAATTCAATTGCCACGATGGACTTCAGGCTCTTGAATCCGTACTTCCACGGCACGGCCAGACGGAGGGGCGCGCCGTTCTGCTTGGGCAGTTCGTGGCCATACATGCCAGTCACCAGGAACGCGAGCTCATTGGCCGCTTCGGCGAGGGTCAGGCCCTGCGAGTGCGGCCAGGGATGCGTCGGCCGCAGCCGCTGATTGAGCGCCTCCGCCGGCCGGTGGAAGGAAACCAGGCGCACGAACCGCGCGTCCGCCGTCGGCTCCACGACGTCCAGCAGAGCCTTGAACGGAAACCCCGTCCACGGCACCGCCATGGACCACGCCTCAATGCAACGCAGCCGGTACAGCCGCTCCTCGAGCGGAAACTGCCGGATGAGCTTGGAGAAATCGAACACCTGCGGCTTGCGCACCAGGCCGCTCACCGCGACCGTCCACGGCTCCGTCCGCAAATGCGCGGCCAGGTTGCGCACTTCGCTCTTGAGATGCGTGAACTCGTAGAAGTTGTTGTAGCGGGTGGCCGTGAATTCGTCGGTGATGGGGCGGTCGAGCGCGTAGGCCGGGTTGCGCTTGGCCGGATAGAGGTCCTCATTCGCCCCAAACATCTTCGGGACGACCGCGGGGACGCCCGCGCCCGCCAGCGTCCCCACTCCGAGCGCCGCTAGAAACTTCCTGCGGTCGAGATAGACGTGCTCCGGGGTCGCCCGCCGTTCCGGAATCTCCCAGCCTCTGGGAATGCGGATGTGCGCCATGACCCGTCTCCACTCCTGCTCTTAGCATCCCCCAACCGGATCGCTGCGTCAATCCCCGTTGTCGCCGCCGCGAGACTTCCTCACCGTGCCGCGACTATAATCCTTTGTGGATTCGGCCGCGGGTCTTGTAGCATCGGGTGAGGATGGCAAGATGGGCGAACGCCAGAAAGCGGTGGTGCTGTTGAGCGGCGGGCTCGATTCCGCCACGGTCCTGGCTATGGCTCTGCGCGACGGGTATGAAGTCTTCGCGCTGTCGTTTTCCTACGGCCAGCGGCACGCCTGGGAACTCGCAGCCGCCAAGCAAATCGCGGCGCGCGCGGGCGGCCCCGGAGTCGCCGGAGTGCCCGGAGTGAAAGAGCATCGCATCGTGGCGATAGACCTGCGCGCGTTCGGCGGCTCAGCCTTGACCGGCGACTGGGCGGTTCCCAAAGGCCGTCCTCTGGCAGAGATCGCCGAGGGCATTCCCGTCACTTACGTCCCCGCGCGCAACACCATCTTTTTGTCGTATGCCCTGGCCTGGGCGGAAGTGCTCGCAGCCGGCGACATCTTCCTCGGCGTCAACGCCCTCGATTACAGCGGTTACCCCGACTGCCGCCCCGAATATATCGCCGCCTTCGAGAAGCTGGCCAACCTCGCCACCAAGGCCGCCGTGCTCGGCGAGCGGCGCATCCGGATTCACACGCCGCTCATTGCGCTCTCCAAGGCCGAGATCATCCGCGCCGGGCTCGCACTCGGCGTGGACTACGGCCTGACCAGCAGTTGCTATGATCCCTCTCCCGCCGGCGAGGCCTGCGGCGCCTGCGATGCGTGTCTTCTGCGCAGAAAAGGTTTCCGCGAAGCCGGCGTCGCCGATCCCACCCTGTACAAAGCACATGCGAATACTGTCCCATGAAGCGAGCTGGAAGCGAGGTTCCCCCAAAATCCCTGTAGTGTGGAATGGCCGGGGTGGAGGTACACGCGGGCGGCCTCGGTCTGCGAAAGTCCCCCGCGCACGGCCCGAAACACCCTAGGGCTTTGGTCCGTTGATGAGATTCCAACCTATTGAATTGTGCGGGCGGCGCTCATGGTTGCACAAGAAGGCGGCGTGGGTCAAGTTTTGGTGCGCCTTTACACTAGACAAAGACCTTTTTTGTTGCTCGGAGTTCTGTAAACTCCGGGGAGACAGTTTGGGAGGTGACATGCGATGAATCACAAAACATTTTTGCTGACCGCAGGTGGGATCTTCTCACTGATCGCCCTGCTCCATATTTTACGCCTTATCTTTCGATGGGAGGCCATCATCGCAGGGTGGGTAGTGCCCCCGTGGCTAAGCTGGGTAGCCATGTTCATTGCGGGCTATCTTTCCTACGAAGGCTTGCGTTTATGTAGGAAGGCCCATTGATTCAAAGGCACCTTCCCCGAAGCCGGGCTTGCCTGGATGGGGACGAAACGAGATTCGTGGTTCCCGTCGTTGCTCTCTTCCCGTATAATTGTTGCTGGCTTACGGGATGAAGTGAGACGGAGCGGAAATCGAGAGGGGGTGCGACGATGCGTCAGAGGACAGCGATGACCACAGCAAAAACAACTATGTTGCTGGCTTGCGTAGCGCTCGCAGCGACGAGCATCGCATGGAGTCAAAACAAGCAGGTGGAGCGGCTCGGAGACGCCCGCCTGGTGCTCGAGCAGATCATGGGCACGCCCGAGAAGGGCATTCCGACGGACTTGCTGGCGCGCGCCGCGTGCGTCGGGATTATCCCGAGCGTGAAGAAGTTTGCGATCGGGTTCGGAGGGCAGCATGGTGCCGGCTACGTGCTCTGCCGCAAGAATCGCGGAACCGGCCCCTGGGGGCCGCCCTCCGGCTTTTCGATGTCAGGCGGAAGTTTCGGGCTGCAGCTCGGCGCCTCCGCCACCGACTACGTGCTGCTCTTTATGAACCAGGACGGAGTGGAAAAACTCCTGCAAGACAAGTTCACGCTGGGGGCTGACGCCTCCGTGGC
>CAYWWM010000370.1:0-3741 GCA_964461735.1 uncultured Solibacteraceae bacterium
TCCACCCGTCCCTCGAATGATTCCTTTGGCCCCAAGTGAACAGCATTGCGGCTAGCGAGCTTGAGATTTTGGATTTTTCCGGTATCTCTGTGCCTCTGCGCCTCCGTGGCTAGGTTTTGATTTCGGAATTCATTTGCAATTTCCCCCGAAGCTCGCTTGAATAGGGGTTCTCGCAGCCCGTGAGCGCGCGAGAGGGAGCGCCCGTTTGCCGTTCTGGAAAACCACTGTAGCCATTCTCCGGAAAGACCTGCGGGTCGAATTCCGCACCAAGGAAGTCTTCAATTCCTCCGCCGTGTTCGCGCTGCTGGTGATCGTGACGTTCAGCATGGCGTTCGAGCCGACCTCCGACGAGGCGCGCGCGCTTTCGGGCGGCTTGTTGTGGGTGGCGTTCGCTTTCGCCGCCATGCTCGGCCTCAGCCGCACCTTTGCGCGCGAGGTCCCCAATGACTGCCTGCAAGGTCTGCGCATGGCTCCCGTCTCGGCGAGCGCGATTTATACCGGAAAGCTCCTGAGCAATGTCGCCTTCCTGGGCTTGATCGAAGTGATCGTCCTGCCCGTGTTCGGATTGTTTTTCAATGTCCCGCTCTGGCCGGTCGCGCCGCAGTTGCTCCTGGTGGTGCTGCTCGGCAGTTGGGGCCTCTCGGCGATCGGCACGACCTTTGCCGCCATCGCCACCAGCATCCGCCTGCGCGAGCTGATGCTGCCCGTGCTGCTGTTTCCCATCGAACTTCCCCTGATCCTCTACCTCGTCGAATCCACGACGGTTCTCATCACCGGCGGAGACGCCATCATCGAGCTAGGGACGTGGCTGCGCATGGCGCTGGGCTTTGACATTATCTTCACGGTGCTTTCGCTGTTTCTGTTTGAGTATATTTTGGAGGAGTAAGGCGGGGCTACCCCCTTATGGCAACTACTTCGGAGCCAGGCGCTCTGGGGCGGCTCTACTCCCCGCTCCAAATTCAGGCCTTTACAAGCACGAACTGCACTCTCTTTTTTCCGTGCAATCAGAACTAGAATAATGTAGACTTTTAATCGCAGGGACCGGCGGGTCCGGCCGGGACGAGACTGGAAACTTGGCGGAGGGAAGTCCACCATGCCATCACAAGCGAAGAAGGTAAAGTTTGGAGTCGGCTTCGGCATCATTCTCACCACGCTGGCGTGGCTTGCCTATAGCGGCATTCAGGAGAGCAAGACGTATTACGTGACGGTTCCCGAGCTGCTTGCCCACAACGACGCAGCGTCGCGGCGCTTCCGCGTGGCGGGCGACGTGCAGGTCGGCTCGATCCGCCGGACGGGAGGGCGCACCGAGTTTACCCTCGAGCAGGACGGGCAGGTTTTGCTGGTCTATTACACCGGCACCGAACCGCTTCCCGACACGCTGGTGGACCGCGCCCAGGCCATCGCCGACGGCCGCTACCAGCAGGACGGCACGTTCCACGCCGAAATGGTGCAGGCTAAGTGCGCGTCCAAGTATGAAGCGGCGCCTCCGCAGGCCGGGGGGAACCCGCAGACGTCAGCCAACTACTAAGCGGCTAGTACTGCGTCGCTGAGCCGCATGGCTCTCCCAAATAAACTATGGAAAATGTAGGAAGCTTCTCGCTGATGCTGGCCTTTGTGCTGGCGGTGTACGCGCTGGCGGCCTCGGTCGTCGGAATCCGGCAGCAGAAGGAGCGTTTGCAGTACAGCTCCTATCGCGCCGTGGTGGCTGTCGGGGTGCTGGTGACGGTCGCGACGGGCACCTTGCTCTACGGCTTGATGTCGAATGATTTCCGGCTCGCGGCGGTTGCCGGACACAGCAACCGCGCCCTGCCTTGGTATTACAAGCTCACGGCGCTGTGGTCCGGCCAGGAAGGGTCGCTGCTGTTCTGGAGCTGGCTGCTCTCCTGCTATGGCATGGTGGCGGTCCTCATCAATCGGGAAAAACACCGCTCGATGATGCCCTACGCCGTGGCGGTCCTGATGGTCGTGCAAGGCTTCTTCCTGACGCTCAATAATTTCGTTGCCAACCCGTTTCAACTGCTGGCCTTGAATGAAGGAGGCCAGATGGTCGTGCAGGGACCGCTCGACGGCAACGGGCTGAACCCGCTGCTCCAGTATCCCGCCATGGCCGTCCACCCGCCGCTGCTGTACCTCGGCTTTGTGGGCTTCACCGTGCCGTTCGCCTTCGCGATGGCTACGCTGATTACGCGGCAGGCGGGAGACAAGTGGATCGAAACCACGCGGCGCTGGACCATGGTGGCGTGGTTGCTCCTTTCCATGGGCATCATGATGGGCGCCCGCTGGGCCTACGCGGTGCTCGGCTGGGGCGGCTACTGGGGATGGGACCCGGTCGAGAACTCTTCGCTGATCCCCTGGTTCACGGGCACGGCGTTCCTGCACTCCGTGATGATGCAAGAGAAGCGTGGCATGATGAAGGTCTGGAACATGGTCCTGATCTTCTCGACGTTCTTCCTGACGATCTTCGGGACCTTCATGACGCGCAGCGGGGTCGTCTCTTCGGTGCACGCGTTCGCGGAATCCGACATCGGGCGTTACTTTGTGGCGTTCTTGGGGATTGGAATTCTATTCTCGGGCTGGTTGCTGCTCGAACGGCTGGATTACTTGAAGAGCGCCAGCCAACTGGATTCGCTGGTTTCGCGCGAGTCGAGCTTCCTGTTCAACAATCTCCTCTTGCTGGCGGCCTGCTTTTCCGTGCTTTGGGGGACGCTGTTCCCCGTGATTACGGAAGCCGTGCAGGGCGTCAAGATCAGCGTCGGCGCTCCGTTCTTCAATAAGGTGAATATCCCGATCGGCCTGGTGCTGCTGTTTCTCACCGGCGTGGGCCCGCTGTTTGCCTGGCGCAAGACCTCGGTGGCGAGCCTGCAAAAGAACTTCCAGATGCCGGGGATCATTGCGCTGGCCGTTGGCGGAGTCCTCTACGCGCTCGGGGTCAGGCAATTTTATCCGCAGGTGTCGCTGATCCTGTGTGTCTTCGTCACCATCACCATTCTGATGGAGTTCTACCGCGGCGCGCGCGTCATCGCGCAGAAGTCGGGCCGCTCGCTGCTCGGTTCCGCCGTTACGCTCACGCAGCGCAACACGCGCCGCTACGGCGGCTATATCATCCACTTCGGGATCGTGCTCATCTTCGTCGGGATCACCGGCTCGGCGTTCAACCAGGAACGCGAACAGGAAATGCTGACGGGCGACCGCTTGCCCCTCGGCCCCTACGAGCTTCAGCTGCGCGAATTGACCGGCGAGGATAACGCCAATTATGCGGCGCAGCACGCGATTCTCGACGTCTACCGCGGAGGGCGGGTGATAGACACGCTGCAGCCCGAGCGTCGCTTCTACAAGGCGAGCCGCCAGCCCACCACGGAAGTCGCCATCCGCATGCGGATGAACGAAGACCTCTACATCGTCTTCTCCGGCCTGACGCCGCCGGAAGAGGGGAAGGCGCAGCGCGCCGTCATCAGTGCGCATCTGAATCCGCTGGTCAACTGGATCTGGCTCGGAGGCTTGATCCTGGTGCTCGGAACGCTGATCGCCCTCGTGCCGTCGCAGCCGGGCGCAGGCGCGGTTTCGCGGCCCGTCCGGACAGCCTCCGTGAGCACGGAAGAAAAATTCCGGGAGAGCGATGAAGTTCTGGCCAAAACCACGCCGTAAACGGATCGAGGCGGCCGCGGGAATGCTGCTGACGGTCCTCGCCGTCTTCAGCCTCCTCGGTTCCTTCGGCCGCCTGGGCCGCGCGCAGGATGCGGT
>CAYWWM010000371.1:0-435 GCA_964461735.1 uncultured Solibacteraceae bacterium
ACTCCCAAATGACGCAATAGCCTATAACAAGGCTCACGAATTGGGAATACCAATAGACTTCGCTATAGTTATTCGGCCAAAAAGTCTTGACGGAGAAGCGAAACAAATCTAGGAGGAGGACATGCAATAAATATATGTAGAAGACTGGGTATGCAAAGAGAAGCTTTTCCCTTGCGCCCCGTACGATCAGGAAGGCAATAACTCCGTCGCAAGCTAACTCAAGAATTACTGCAAGCAATCGAACACCTCTGTCTGCCTGTTGGCATTTTATAACACGATATGGAATTTGCAATAGCAAAAAAAAGAGGGGAGGCGGATGTCCGCCTCCCCATCCTGGTAGCCTTCAATGCTAGGCACCCACTTCGGAATCGGGAATCGGCGGGGGAGCCATCCCCGGACCCGTTCCACCCCCATCGGCAATTTCCACCGGATCGG
>CAYWWM010000371.1:535-3739 GCA_964461735.1 uncultured Solibacteraceae bacterium
GAATCGGCGGGGGAGCCATCCCCGGACCCGTTCCACCCCCATCGGCTATTTCCACCGGATCGGGAATCGGCGGGGGAGCCATCCCCGGACCCGTTCCACCCCCATCGGCTATTTCCACTGAGTTCTGGGTTGGGGGAACGTTATGGTCTACAGCCAGCGTTCCAAAAGCAAACAGCGCAAGCGCTAAGGGGACGATTAAGGTTCGCATGTCTTTCCTCCTTTTGGGAAGTGAGTCAACCGCAAAATCATAGAAAAACGGACATACGCAAAGCTGGCTGAAATTAGGTATGCTCGTAATACAACGCAGTTTCTCGAAACCGGCAGAACTTCCGAGAGGATGGGACAGACGTTGGGAATTCCCTATCTTCGAGATAAAAAAGCAACTGTGCTCCTTGCTCGAACGTTCATGAGTCAGCAATGCTGCTCGGAAAACAGAGCAGAAGTGGTTTTGGAGTGGGGTGTTGGAATGCTTGGTTAACCAAGCAGCAGAACTTTGCCTTGATTGTGACTGTGAGTTCCGGATTTACGTCAGGCCGCCGGGCGAGCTGCCATCAGGGGGGAGGGGCTTCGCCGGGGAGGTTTGTGGGACGTGAATTGAATTCGCTTGCGGAGGCGCCCGATGGCCTGGCTATGCAGTTGCGAGACACGGCTCTGCCGGACATCGAGGAAGCTACCAATCTCTTTCATGGTGCAGTGCTCGTAATAATACATGGAGAGGACGAGCCGCTCCTTGTGGGGGAGACCGTTCACGGCCTCGGCCATTACCTGCAGCATTTCCTGTTTACCGACGGTTTCTTCGGGGGAGTCGGACGGATCGCGCAGTTCCGCCAGCAGGTCTCGCGAGCCTTCGTCCAGGTTCTGTTCCGCAAAGGACGTGGCGTGCCATTCGCCGGAAGAGCAGGCGTCGCGAATCCATTGGTCGAGTTCCGAGGCGCTGATTCCCATCTCCCGCGCCAGGTCTTCCTGGCTGGCGGACTCGCCGAGCCGCTGTTCGGCAGTGGCCACGGCTTGCTCGAGTTCGCGGCCGCGGCGGCGCACCGAGCGCGGCCTCCAGTCGAGCGAGCGCAAATAGTCGAGCATGGCCCCTTCCACGCGCCGGTTGGCGTAGGTTTGGAACTTGACCCCGCGGCCGGGATCGTAGCGATCGGCGGATTGCAGCAGCCCGACCAGTCCCACCTGAACCAGGTCTTCGACGTCAATATGCGCCGGCAGGCGGCTGGCGATGCGATTCGCCAAATACCGCACGGCGGGCAGGGAACTGTCCACCATCTCCTGTGTGGAATCCGGCGGAGCCGAACAACTCGGTGCGATAGCTAGAGTAAGTGACATAGCCTCTCCTCGTTCCCCATACCGCTTGGTTTCTGCGAGTCATGCGAGCCGGGCGTGCAGCTCCGCGCAGCCGTGTAGGTGCAAGAACGATGCCGAAAGGGTAGTGCTTACGAATGTTGGAGATACGGATGGAGTGGGGTCGCCCGGAAGAGAAAACTGTCAAAGGATCGTGCGGCAGGTGTCAGGTTTCTGAACTCCGAGTGGAACAGGGAACAGGGAACAGGGAACAGAAGAGCAGGTCCCGCGTCGCTGGGGCTCCTCGGGATGACAGGGTTTGGGTGATTTTTCTACTGACTCCTGACTACTGACTCCTCTTAGCCGCCGCCGAACAGCAGGTAACAGACCACCGGACCGACCACGGTCATCGAAAGTCCCCAGGCGAGTAGTTTGTTGAAGAGTGCGCGCGTATCCTCAGACGCCGACGCGCCGGCCAGGCACAGCGCTCCGGTGGTCGAGAGCGGGGAGACATCCACGAGGTGCGCCCCCACGTTCATGGAAGAAGCGATGGCGAAAGCGTCGCCGCCCCCGAGCCGCTCAATCAGGCCCGGAATAGTCGGCAGAAAGGCGGGCAGAACGACCCCTGACGTGCTGCTATAAACCGAGATGAGGCCGGTTACGAACGCGGCCATGCCGGTGGCGGTCTCGCGTGAGGTAAGCCGGGCCAGCAGGTCCACGAAGAGATCGAGTCCCTGGTTCTTGGCGAGGAGTTCGATCAGCACCGTGACGCCGCTCACCATCAGGATCACCGCCCAGGGCATTTTCTTGATCGCGTCGGAGTCGTCGGCGGCGCGCAGCAGCGCGAGCAACACGGCCCCCGCAAAAGCGCCCATGCCGACATTGACCTCGAAGCCCCGAGGCAGCAAGCCTCGAGACATCAGGAGTTGCGAGGAAACCACGGAAGCGATCAGCGCGACAATCGTGGCCAGTGTGATCCAGTGGCGGGCCTCGAAGCGCAGTTCCCTCGGCTGGCCATCCGGCATGGCGGCAGCATCCGCGGGGGCCAGAGTGCGATGCCCCGGCCGGAACAGCTTCCAGCCGCCCAGGACGAAGTACCCGCTGAATGCGATGAGCGCATGAGCGAGTGCATTGTTCAAATAGGTCGGCCATTCGAGACCGGGCATGCCGATTCGGGGCATGATGCCGTTCACGATGATCCCGGTCGGGGCAAACGGGGAGAGCGAGCCGGCGCTGGCGCCGTTGGCGACCATAATGGCCATGAGAAACGCCGGGACGCCCGCGCGCCCTGCGGCTGCCATCGCCATCGGAGCGATCAGGCCGGCCGTGGCGATGTTGCCCGGACCGACCGAAGCCAGCCCCGCCGTCAATACGAAAAACATCATCGGAAGCGCCCCGGCATGACCCCGGCAGAGGCGAACGGCGTGATGCGCCACGCGTTCGAGCGTCCCGTTGACCTGGGCCTGAGAAAACAGCAGCGTAACGCCGCACAGCGTCAGAAAAAGCTGCACGGGAAATCCGGCCAACACTTCGCCGAGGCTCATTCCCCCCAGGTAGACGCCAATGATCCACGCGAACGCCAGCGCCAGCAGGCCCACGTTGAGCCGCGTGAAGCAGCTTACGAGGATCGCCACCACCAGCGCGCCGACGGAGATCGAGGCTAGATTCATCCGAGCGATTCTACAGTAGGAGTGGGGGAATTGAAAGGCAGTGACGAGTGACAAGTGACGAGTGACGAGCAAAACTCAGGACCGGGGAAAATGTGCCTCGAATTGAGCTGAAAAATATTCGGCGCAATCCGCGAAATCCGTGGATAATCTACGCATGGCGCTGGAGCACGGCGCCAAGCTCGGGCGGTTATCCGAGGCCACGAAATGCTGAAACCGGGAACCAAGCTCGGGCCCTATGAAATCCTCGCGC
>CAYWWM010000372.1:0-3499 GCA_964461735.1 uncultured Solibacteraceae bacterium
TCCTGGCGTCGTCCACGCCGTCCTGCTCGGTGAGAAACCGAATCGCGCCGCGAACGTCGAGATGCAATTTTTCGCGCTGCCGCGGCGAGAAGGTCTGAAACATCTGTCCGTTGACGTTGCCGGCCGTGCCGCGAAAGTCCACGGTCAAGACAGCCATGCCGTGGTTCTCAGCCAGGTCGCGGGCCATATTGCCGCCGTCATAGGTGGACCGGACAATCCATTCCGGCTCGGAGAACATGACGGCGCCCGCAAACGGCGGCTGGGGATTCTTCGGCAGATGCAGCGTCCCGTAGAGCATCTGCCCGTCTTCGGTTGGGAAGCGCACCACGGATTGGGCGTGCGTGCGCGTGCTGAAGACAGCGAGCAACCCAATCCCCAACAGAAGCGGGAAAAATAGTCTCGCACCCAGGTCCTTGCCTCGTTTCATTGCTCCTCCTTTCCGCTCCGCACCGGGAGCGGCAACGCGAACTGGCCTGCTTCGACAAACCTTACAAAGACCAAATTGTGACACGGATTTCTCCCCGCCGCACACTTCTTTTGAACAACCCGGTTCGCCGCCGGGTGGCAAATTGCCGGCAGCGCCTGGAGGACGTGCTCTGCGCCATCCTCTGTGAACCGGCTCTAGAATCCCTCTTCGGTCAGTTTCTCCATCGTGACGGCGGAAGGCTTGCCGGAGGGGCTGCGGGCGCTAGTCGGGAGGCTCCCGAGCAGCTTTTCGGCGTACTTGGCGAGGACGTCACACTCTATATTGACCGGGTCGCCGGGGCGCAGTTCACCCAGACTCGTGTTTTCGTAGGTATGGGGAATGATGGCCACCCCAACGCGATTGCCCTCCAGGCGCGCCACGGTCAAGCTGACGCCGTGCAAGGCGATCGAGCCTTTCCAGACCACGTAGCGTTCGAGGTACTGCGGAATTTCCACCGAGAGCCAGTAGTTGCCATCCGGCAGCGGGTCCAGCGCGACAAGCTTCCCGACGCCGTCCACATGCCCCTGCACGATGTGGCCGCCGAAGCGCGACGCAGGCGTCATGGCGCGTTCCAGGTTTACGCGCGCGGCCGGGCGCAAGGAGCCAAGGCTTGACCGCTCCAGCGTCTCGGGCGACAGGTCGGCGGCGAACGTCTCCGCCGTGATCTCGCGCGCCGTCAGGCAGACGCCGTTGACTGCGATGCTTTCGCCTTCCCGAAGCCGCGGCCCGCCCGCATCCGAGAGGGCTTTCGTCGCGCGAAGAACCAGCTTCGCGCCGCCCGCCGGGTCGGAGCCGCGCTGGAGTTCGACAACCGTGCCGAGTTCCTCAATGATTCCCGTAAACATAGGATTGGACCAACCTCGATCTTCCCGTACCTTCACCGCAAGGGTCGTCGGGCCACCAACGTGCAAAAGCGTTTCACGGTTTCATGGGGCGCCGGGAAAGAGTCCAGCTTCAGATATTCCGGCGTCCAGCCCGCGAACGATTCCCGGAGTTCGTCCTCCGAAAACAAGTAGTACTCGCCTGGCTCAAACATGTCGAGATACGTTGTGCCCTCGATGAGCACGTCCACAGCCGCAATGCCGCCGGGTTTGGTGAACTCCTTCAAGCCGGACACGCCTTGGCGCGCAGTTTCTCTTTCGAAGAACATGAACAGCCCAATGGCGATGACGCTGTCAAACTGGCTTTCGGCAACAAAATGGCGCAAGTCGGCTTCGCGCGCCGTAATCGGAAGTCCTTGTTCTCGGGCGCGGCGGGCGAGGTCCGCAACCGCGGCCGGGCTTGCATCGTAAGCAGTCACGCGACAGCCCTTCTGCGCAGCAGCAATGGCAAGGTTTCCAAGACCACAACCGAGGTCGAGCACGTCGCCGAAAACGAAAGGTAAGATGGCTCGCTCGAAAGGGTTGAGAGCATACTCGGCGGCCGTCACTTGGCGCTGGAACTGGGCATCGAAAAACTCGACCGTCCGATTCTTGACTGGCGGAGGCATAACAATGGCCAGTGGTAGCCACGGCATGTTGTCTATGCCGTGGGCATTGTCCGAGAAAAATCCCACGGCACAAACAGCGTGCCGTGGCTACGTCCCGTAAATATCTCGCAAATACCCTTCGACAGCGAAGTCCGGGCCGAAGTCGTAGCGGCGGATGTCTTGCACACCGAGCGCGTCACGCATGGCGCGGACGCCGCGGCCCTTGGCCATGGGAAGCGAATCGCTGCCGCCCAGAATCTTCGGCGCGTAGTACAGAAACACTTTGTCCACCAAGCCGGCGTCGAGCGCCGCGCCGTTCAACTCTGCGCCAGCTTCGAGCAGCACGCTGGTGATCTCTCGCCGCCCGAGTTCCTCAAGGACTTTGCGCAGGTCCGGGCGGGCGACGTGACCGATGGCTGTCGCTTCGTCTTGCAGCGCGCAGATTTGGACGCCAAGGCATTCCAGTTCGCGGCGCTTCGCAGCGTCGGCGGAGGGCAAAGTGAAAATGAGCAAGTCGTTGTTGACCTCCGTGAGCAAACGCGCCGACGGCGGAATCCGCAGACGGGAATCCATGATGACGCGTAGTAGGGGGCGGCGGCGCGGCAGGCCGCAGCGGTCGGTGAGCAGAGGATCGTCGGCCAAGATCGTGCCGATGCCCGTAAGGATCGCGTCGTGAGCGTGACGCTGCCGCTGCACGTGCGCGCGTGCAGCTTCGCTGGTCACCCAGCCCGTATTGTCGTCCGGGGCGGCGATCTTGCCGTCGAGCGTCATGGCCGTCTTGAGCGTCACGAGCGGCAGGCCGCTGCGGATGTAGCGCGCGAAACTTTCATTCAAGCGTTTGGCCTGCTCCTCGCAAAGACCGACTGCGACTTCGACGCCGCCCTTGCGGAGCTGCTCGAAGCCGCGCCCGGAGACTTGCGGGTTGGGGTCGGCCATCGCCGCGACGACTCGCTTGACGCCCGCAGCCACGATCGTCTCCGTGCAGGGGCCGGTGCGGCCGGTGTGGCAGCAGGGTTCAAGATTGATGTAAAGCGTCGCACCGCGCGCGGCCTCGCCGGCCTGCTCGATGGCCAGGATCTCGGCGTGCTTGCGGCCTTCGTAGGTGTGGAAAGCTTCGCCCACGGCCTTCCCATCGCGTACTAAGACCGCGCCAACCAGCGGGTTCGGCGAGGCAAGTGCCGTGCCGCGCTCGGCAAGAGCGAGGGCGTGGGACATCTGGTCATCAAGATTCATGGGCAGCCAAATCTAGAGTTCGAAGCTATTTCCGGCTCTTGATCTTTCGTTCCAAGTCCGCCCGGCTCAACGCTTTTTCTTTGCGCCGCTTCGAGATTAGCTTCCAGAACTTGTCGCTTGATCCGAGCTCGATCTGCTCCCGGTCCAGTCCCTTCTTGCGCACGACAGACTTGCCATTCCGGGTAATCATCGCTTTTCCCCTTAGCCGGGATATTGCGCACGCCGCAGAGCGCCACTTACTCAGCGCCGGGCTTCTTTTGAAGTCTATATAGAACTCCATTGGCAAACAAGCGTTTCGGATCGGGTCTGCCACTTGCTCCGATGCTTCCATC
>CAYWWM010000372.1:3509-3728 GCA_964461735.1 uncultured Solibacteraceae bacterium
GGTATTGGTGGACCCGGGCCACCTCCCGCCCGTCTTGATCCAGGTAAGAGATTTCTTGGGTATAGGTGCAGAATGGTTCGTCCGCGCTCATTCGAGTTGGGTGAGTACTTCGCCGAGGGGAAACCGTAAGCTCGCCCGTTTGAGCTTTCTCCCAGTACTGTCCCTCATTGAACATTTTTCTCAGGTCCCATTCTGAAACCCGTATAATAGGAATGGCAG
>CAYWWM010000373.1:0-3705 GCA_964461735.1 uncultured Solibacteraceae bacterium
TAGCACCTGGCACCTGACACCTAACACCTTTTTGGTTCCGGCTGCGCCGGGTTAGCTGTTAAACCAAGACCCTGGCACCTACACCTAACACCCAGCGGCTCAAACCAGGCCCGCTGCCGCTCGGGTTCTTTGTCGGCAACGGCAACCCCCGGTCGCTCACGCTCCCGGCTCTGCTCCGCGTGACACCTAACACCTTCTTACACTGCCGTCAGCTTCTGCTTCCGCTCGACGTGGTAGGCGTGGAGCTGGGCATTGGCCGAAGAGATGGTTTTGAGCTCCTCGGCGACGCGGGCGATGTCTTTGCCCGGGACGGCGAGGTAGAGTTCCCCCTCGTCCAAGCCGGTATAGATGCGGTTCCCGATACAGCCGGTGGTGGCGACCGCTCCGTTGGTCACAGCGAAGGGAAGCGCCATGCACGTGGGGCGGCCGAACAAGGGCCATTGGGCGGCAACGCCGGCGCGCTGCACTGCTTCCTGGAGCAGCATGACGGCGCCGGGGCGTCCCGCGAAGAGGACGACGTCGGGGTCGAGCAACGTCTCGCCGAGCGGGGAGTAGACGACAGCGCCGGGCGTCTTCGGCAAGCGGGGAATGCCGGGGACCTCTTCCATGCGGACGTATCCGATCTGAACCATCAGGCCAAGCGTCTGGTCGAGCTCCTGGGCGCGCTCCGCCGGCAGAGGGATATTGTGCGTGTAGGAGCCGATGGGGCAGTTGTAGTGATCGGACGGGACCGTATGGAAGGAGCGGCCCTCCGCGGCGATCCGCCAAAAGCTGCACCCGGAAGGCACGGAGCCTTGGAAGCGCGGCACGCCGTCGGGCGGCGCGTCGCGAAAGCTGATCGCGATGGGGCGGCGTTCGGTGCGCAGATGATCCGCGAAGAGTTTTTCCAGATTGCGATAATTGTTCACGTCGTCTCTCCCCTGGCCGAGACTCCGGTCTCGAAACCCTGTACTTAATTGTATGGTTTATATTATCCCAGCCTCGCCGCCGGGACGCAAGCCCTTTCCAGACATATTAGACATATTCCAGTCCATTGACATGCTGGGATCGGCCCGTTATGATTCGCTATATGAAGGGGGGGCGGAATGCTCCGACAGATGCTTCGAACCATCGTGGGTGGCGTTGGAATTGCTTGGGCTGGTCTGGGCTACCTGGAGGCAGCCCCGCAGGAGCCGCCGCCCGCCTCGACGCACCGCGCGCTGCTCAATCGCTACTGCGTTACGTGTCATAACGAACGGCTGCGCACGGCGAATCTGTTGCTGGACCAGGCCGATGTCGAGAATCCCAGCGCCGGCGCCGAGGTGTGGGAGAAGGTGGTGCGGAAGCTACGCACGCGCGCCATGCCCCCTACCGGCGCGCCGCGGCCGGAGGAGTCGAGCTACGACTCCTTGGCCACGTATCTCGAGACGTCGCTCGACCGCGCGGCTGCGGCCCGACCCAATCCGGGAAGGCCGGCCGTGCATCGCCTCAACCGCACGGAGTACGCTAACGCCATCCGCGACCTGCTGGCGCTCGAGATTGACGGCGCCGCGCTGCTTCCCGGCGACGATTCCGGCTACGGCTTCGACAACAACGGAGACGTGCTGACGGTATCGCCGATGCTGCTCGAGAGATACCTCTCCGCGGCGGGCAAGATCAGCCGCCTCGCAGTCGGCGAGCCGGTTTCGAGCCCCATCGTGGAGCGATATAGCGTCCCCAAAGGTCTCGTGCAGGAGGAGCGCGTGAGTGACGACCTCCCGTTCGGGTCGCGCGGCGGCATCGCGGTGCGGCATTACTTCCCGCTCGACGGCGAGTACGTCGTCCAGGTGCGCCTGCAACGAGGAAAGCTGGATGGGATTCTCGGTCTCGCCGAAGAACACCAGCTGGACGTCCGGCTGGATGGCGAGCGACTCAAGCTGTTTACGATCGGCGGCGCGGACAAACTCAAAGGGAAGGACCAGAGCTCGGATTTGCTGGATCAATACGAGCGCACGGCGGATGCGACTCTGGAAGCCCGTTTTGCGGCCCAGGCGGGCACGCACCAGATCGCAGCCACGTTTTTGAAGGACACCGTCAAGGCCGAAGGCGTTCAGGTCCAGAACGACCGCAATCGGGCTTTCTTTGAGGGCGTAGCGAACGTCATTGTCATTGGGCCGTACAACGCCACCGGGCCCGGCGACACTCCCAGCCGGCGCAAGATCTTCGTCTGCACTCCCGCCGGCCCCAGTGACGAGGAACCTTGCGCCGCGAAGATTCTCTCCAATCTGGCGCGCCGCGCCTATCGCCGCGCCGTCACCGAGAAGGACGTCCAGCCGCTGCTGGCTCTCTACCGCGAGGCGCGCAGCCAGGCCCGCGGCCAGGGAGGCTTCGAAGCGGGAATCGGAATGGCGCTGCGCGGAATCCTGATCAGCACGGGGTTCCTGTTCCGCGCGGAAGGCGATCCCGTCCCGCCCGCAGCGGCCACGCCGGGCGCCGCCCACGCAGTCAGCGACTTCGAGCTGGCGTCGCGCTTATCTTTTTTCCTCTGGAGCAGCATTCCCGACGACGAGTTGCTCGGAGTGGCGGAACGCGGCAGGCTCAAGGATCCTGCGGCGCTCGAACAGCAAGTGCGGCGGATGCTCGCCGATCCGCGCGCCAGGACCCTGGTGGACAATTTCGCGGGGCAGTGGCTGTACCTGCGCAACATGGCCACGGCGGCCCCCGACCCGGACGAGTTTCCCGAATTCGACGAAAACCTGCGCCAGGCCTTCCAGCAGGAGACGGAGCTTTTCTTCGAGGACATGCTGCGCGAAGACCGCAGCGTGCTCGAATTGCTCGACGCCGACTACACCTTCCTCAACGAGCGTCTGGCCCGGCACTACGGCATCCCGAACGTCTACGGGAACGACTTCCGGCGCGTGACGCTGACCGGCGCGCAGCGCGGCGGCTTGCTGGGGCAGGGCAGCGTCCTGACGGTCACGTCGTATGCCACGCGCACTTCGCCGACGCTGCGCGGCAAGTGGCTGCTCGAAAACATTCTGGGCGCGCCGCCGCCGCCACCTCCTCCCGATGTTCCGTCTCTAAAAGACCGCGGCGAGGATGGCAGGATTCTTTCCGTGCGCGAGCAGTTGGAGCAGCACCGCGCCAATGCGGTCTGTTCCAGTTGCCACGCGCGCATGGACCCGCTGGGCTTCGCGCTCGAAAATTATGACGGCATCGGCAGATGGCGCACCGCCAGCGGCGCCGCCGGCACTCCGATTGATTCTTCCGGCGTGCTGCCCGACGGCACGAAGTTTCAGGGGCCGGCGGAGCTCAAGAAGATCCTGCTCGGCCGCCGCCAGCAATTCGTCACCACCTTCACCGAGCGGCTGCTCACCTACGCCCTCGGCCGGGGAGTGGAATATTACGATCAGCCCGCGGTCCGCAAGATCGTCCGGGAGGCTGCTCCGGGCAACTACCGCTGGTCGTCCATCATTTCAGGAATCGTCCAAAGCACGCCGTTTCAGATGAGGAGGTCATCCGGAAGTAGCGAGTGACGAGTGATGAGTGACGAGCAAGAAATTGCGCACATGAGGAGATTTGGCAGCGTGGTTTTTCTCTGGTCACTGAATTGAGGAGGTTTTAGTCCCATGATGATTTTCAAGAAAGTGATCCCTCGCCGCACGTTTTTGCGCGGCCTGGGCGCGACATTCGCGCTGCCGCTGCTTGACGGAATGGTTCCGGCCCTCGCCGGCGCGGCGGAAACCA
>CAYWWM010000374.1:0-3703 GCA_964461735.1 uncultured Solibacteraceae bacterium
GAGCTTTTCGAGATCGGTCCAGATGCGCGCCGAGCGGGCGATGCTGTAGAGCAGGCTTTGCTCGCAAGCCGGATAGTCGGCCATCAGCGCGCAGGTGAGGATCGGGTCGTTGCGGTAGCGCACGCACTTCACGTCAATGATCGGCGTGCGCCCTTCGGGGCGGCCGTAGTATCCCGTGAACTCGCCGAACGGCCCTTCGGGCGCAACATTGCCAGGACGCATCTCGCCTTCCACAATGATCTCCGCGCTCGCCGGAAGCAGCAATCCCGTCACGTCGCTCTCAAACACTTCGACCGGCTGGCCGATCAACCCGCCGGCGTAGTCGTATTCCGATTCCGTCTTGGCGACGGTCTGTGTGCTCACGGTGAAGAGCAACGGATCGGGGCCGTAGGCGGCGGCCACCGGAAACGCGAGGCCCCGCTGCCAATAGCGTTCCGCCTGGAGACGCGCATCCTTGCCGGGCGACCAGTAGACGAACAGCTCGCGCGGACCTTTGACCATCTGGCGATAGGTTCCGAGGTTTAGGTGGCCGTCTTCGAGGTCGCGCGTGATGAAGGCATCCCAAGTGCCGAGGTAGCGCCCGCCGTCGAGCGGCCACATCTTGGGCGCGGGAAAAATCGTGATGTCGGCCTTGCTTCCCTTCAACACGTTCTCGTTAACCGGCGCACCCGCAGCCAGGACCGTCTGCGGGGGGATCTTGCGCAGCGAGCGCTCGCGCACCAGTTCGATCAGCTCCGTGAGCGTCTTCCCCTGCGGAAGGTCGAGAGCTGCCGCAATGCGCTCCTTGCTGGTCCCGAAGAGGTTGTGCAGGCACCGGAATCCGGCGGGCGCGTCTTTGACCTTTTCGTAGAGCAGCGCAGGGGCGCCTTCGCGCTGCCCGACGATGTAATTGAGCGCGGAGGTTTCCTCGTCCCAGTCAAGCTCCTCCGTGATGGTGAGCAGCTCGCCCATCGCGTTCACCTGCTTGAGCCAAGTTCGTAAGTCGCGCATGGTGTCCTCTATGAAATTTCAAGAAGGTCCAAAATTCTGAAGCCGTGCCCTAACTGTTTGCGATAGTCCACAGGTGTCAGGGCCAGTTGTCAGGGCCTTTCAGCCAGTTCCAATGTCTGCTGAGTAGTTAAGGTAAGCAGCGGCACATCCACGCGTTCCCCACGTTCCAACAATTGTTTGAGCGAAAGCCCCGCAATCCGGATCGCGTCCTGGTCGGTGAGCGGCTGGCCCGTCGTTTGGCGATGCTCGGCAAAGGCTGCGTGCGGCAGCGCCAGCACTACGGGCGCGCCGTTGACCAGAAACTTCACGTCCACGGTGTCACTGTGTCGCGGCGAAATGCCCGTCGCGAGCGTGTGAAATCGGCAGCAGTACACCTTCCCGTCGAGCGGTGAACGGACTTCGAAGGCTTCCCAAACCATCGAAGGCATCATCGAAAACATCCTTGAGGATTGTATCCCGGCAAAAACCAAAGCCGGGGCGGCCAGCCTGACTGCCAGCGAAAACCCCGGCTCGAATTCACGGCGTCCCGTCGGAAATCTACTTCGGCTGCGGCACGATCCGAAGATACGGCCGAGGAGCGTTCCACCCGCCGGGATACTTCTGCTTAGCCTGTTCGTCCGATACCGACCCGGCGATGATGACGTCGCCTCCCTGCTTCCAGTTGGCTGGGGTGGCCACCGCGTGTTTGGCGGTCAACTGGATGGAATCGAGCGCCCGCAGCAGCTCGTCAAAGTTGCGGCCCGTGGTCATCGGATAGCTGAGCGTCAGCTTGATCTTCTTGTCCGGACCGATCAAGAAGACCGTGCGCACCGTGGCGTTGTCCGCCGGCGTGCGGCCTTCGCAGGTTTCGCCCGCTTCCGCCGGGAGCATGTCATACAGTTTGGCCACCTTGAGCTGCGGGTCGCCGATCAGCGGATAGTTGACCTTGTGGCCTTGCGTTTCTTCGATGTCCACCGACCACTTGCTGTGGCTGCCGACCGCGTCCACGCTCAGCCCGATGATCTTGCAGTTGCGTTTCTTGAACTCAGGTTCGAGGCCGGCCATGTAGCCGAGCTCCGTGGTGCACACCGGCGTAAAATCCTTCGGATGCGAAAACAGGATGGCCCAGCCGTCGCCGATCCAGTCATGAAGAGTGATCGGGCCTTGCGTTGTATCGGCTGTGAAATTCGGGGCGACATCATTGATGCGTAGCGGCATAAGTTACCTCCAGCGATGCGTTTGTCCGATGCGTCTGATCCTGGCTTATCAGGACTCAAAATTGTACGTCATTCCCCGCGCCGATTGTCAAGCTTTAGTCGGAGCCGCGCGCGCTTGCCCTGAGCGAAGTCGAATGGGTAAGCAAGCGGGCGAGTCATTTCAGCGAAGGAGGTCCGTTCCCTCATGCTCACGACTCGGATTAGCTTTTGGGCCGTAGTTTCAGGTGAATCGGCGTGCCCTTGAATCCGAATTGTTTCCGCAACTGGTTCACCAGGAAGCGTTCGTAGGAAAAGTGCAGGCGGCAGACTTTGTCCGTGAACAGGACGAAGCAGGGCGGCGAGGCCGACGCCTGGGTCATGTAATAGATTTTCGGTTTGCGGTGCGACGGGCTGGTCCCCCCCTTCCAATCGAGCGTGTGCAAGAACCGGTTGAGCTCGGCCGTCGGGACGCGCAGGCGCCGGGCGGCTATTGCGTCTCGGATTTCCGGGAAGACGGCGTGCGTTCCCCATCCCGTCTTCGCCGAAAAGAAGAGCCGTGGCGCATACTCGAGATACTTGAGCTTTCGCGCAGCGTCATCGAGCAAGGCGGTTCGGGCGGCGCGGCGTTCGTTCCCCGAAGGCGCCTGGTCCCACTTGTTGAACGCCACGATCACGGACTTGCCGCTCTCGTGCGCATAACCGCCGATGGTGGCGTCGAGGGCGGTAACTCCTTCGAGCGCGTCGAGCAGCAGGATGGCCACGTCGCAAAGCCGGATGTGCCGACGCGCCATGACTACGCTCAATTTCTCCGCCACCAGTTGTGTTTTTCCTTTGCGGCGAATCCCTGCCGTGTCCACCAGGCGATAGCGGACTCCATCCTGCTCCACCAGCGTATCCACGGCGTCGCGCGTAGTCCCCGGAATTTCCGAAACAATGGCGCGCTCGGCTTGCGCCAGCCGGTTCAGGAGCGTGGACTTGCCGACGTTCGGGCGGCCGATGATCGCGACGTTGATTTCTTCGGTTGTTTGGGCTTGCGCGGCGTCTTCGGCGGGGGCGGGGAAGCCCGAGGTGATTTCATCCAGCAGGTCATCTACTCCGATACCGTGCTCGGCGGAGATAGGGAACAACCGCGAGATGCCGAGTTTGTAAAACTCATCGGCACGAGGAAGCAGAGCGGCGGAGTCCATTTTGTTGACGGCCAGAGCGAGCGGCTTACCGGTGCGGCGGAGGAGCTGGGCCAGCTCGAAATCCGAGGCGCTCAGTTCCGTGCGCCCGTCTATCACCAGGACCACGTGCGCGGCCTGCTCGATGGCGACCTTGGCTTGCTCGACGATGCGCGTCGGAATTTCTTCGATCTCGCCTCCCGCCACGCCGCCCGTGTCAGCCACCTCGAAGCGCTTGCCCATCCATTCCGCCTCGCCGTAGATGCGGTCTCGCGTGATGCCAGGCTCATTGGTCACAATCGCGCGCCGCCGGCCGGTGAGCCGGTTAAACAGCGTGGACTTGCCGACGTTCGGCCGCCCGACGATGGCGACGAT
>CAYWWM010000375.1:0-3686 GCA_964461735.1 uncultured Solibacteraceae bacterium
GTTCCGTAGTGCGGACAGACCCGCCCGAGGGGTTTGTGGCCAGCCCTGGAGCCCTCAGCGCAGACGTTACTACCAGTACTATGGATGCGGTCCAGTTCACTGTCCACGACATTGGAAGCGCCTGGACCTTCACGCGGGTGACCCATCGCCTCAGGCATAGGGGAAGGGAGATAACGGTCACAGTGGACACCCCCATGGTGAACCGCAAACCGAAAAAGAAGTAAAGGAGGTTTGCCAAAGCCAGGCTGAGGGCTTCTCTCTAATAAGGCTCCGGCCAACTGTCGCCGCCAAAGCCATAGCTGGTTTGGAGCCTTGATGCTTTCTCTCGATAAAGGTCTGATCGTAGACCGCAGCCTGCCTTTGAGGCAGGCCGAGAAAAGCAGCCCCTTCGCTCCCGCTCAGGGCCGAAGGGTTCCGGGTTTGTTCCGGCAAAGCCCACGGCATCCCGCCAAGCGGGGGATGGGGTTGATCGGCTCGCGCCCGAAGGGCTTGCCGGAGAGATACTCAGCCAGCTCGCGGCGCTCGGCGCGGCTGCGCTCCACGCCTTGCGCCCGCATCACGCCGCGCTCCAGCGCGCCCAAAATCTGCTCCGGGGACATCTGCCGCAGCACGTCCCGCCCCGGCGCCGCCGACTCGCCGCCTTCTTCATGGCAGATCGCGCAATAGGTCCCGTAGAGCTTCGCTCCGTCCTGCGCCGCCAGCGACGCGGCGAGAGCGGTGACAAAAAATAGAATGACGCCGAACTGCAACCCGCGCGTTATCATCCGCCGTCCTCCTCGTTTGAGCGGCATTATTGTATCATCCTAGAGTACCCGGCGGGCTAGCCGGTAGGAACATGAAAGCGAACCATGGAAAGCGCAAGGTAAGTTCCGAGGAAGACACGCTGCGCCCGGAATACGATTTCAGCAAGGGTGTGCGGGGAAAGCACTATGCCCGCTACGCCACGGGAACTAATGTGGTGGTGTTGGAACCGGACGTGGCGGCCGAGTTCCGCACAGCCAAAGATGTGAATGAAACCCTGCGCGCCGTTGCCGACATGGGGCGGCGTCGCAATAGGCGCACGAGCCGCAAGTCATGAGCACAAGTGTGTTCAAACCTGACACCTTGAAAATAGATTCGGCTCTTTTGTTTGAGTTCTTCGTGGTTTTTTCCAAGTTTGAGTTCGCCCTCTAGCCTTCTTATCTTCACTTGCTGTTGCTTTTACGCCTACTTTTGACGAACAAGCGCGCAACTTTGCAATGACTGTATGTATGATGTTGTATGATGTCATTTGGTGCGCTGCTAGTCGGCAAGCACAAATCTTTTGACTAGGAGCCCTATCGCCCGCCAATACGATACAAGCCGCTGTCGGTACGGAGGTAAACCGAGCCGTCCGAGACCGCCATCGAACCAAGTGTCCAACCCTCGAGGGAGTTCGTCGCCAGCTTGCGGAACTCTTTGCCGGGGGCGATGACGGTGGTCACGCCTTCTTCGCTTTGGAAGTAGATGCGCCCGTCGGCGTAGACGGGAGAGGCGGAGTAATTTCCACCGAGGCGCTGCTGCCAGCGTATTTCGCCCGTCTTGGCGTCGAGGGCGGTGGCGATGCCGATGTCGCTCACGAGATAGAGTTCCTCGCCCACGAGCAGCGGCGAGGGCGTATACGGCACGCCGCGCCGCAGCGTCCAGGCAATGTGCGTCCGGGTTACATCGCCCTCGCCATCGGCGCGCACGGCAATCAGGACCGGCTGTTGGAATCCGGTTGTGATGAAAACGAGGCCGTGGCCATACACCGGGCGCGGGACGTTCGAGAAGCCGTCTTCCACTGGATAGCTGACGCGCCAGATTTCCTTGCCCGACTCGGGATCGTAAGCCGCCGCGCGATACGCGCCGATGCTGACAAGCTGGTCGCGGTCTCCGACGCGGATCGCGAGCGGCGTGGTGTAGGCCTGGTCATACGGCCTGCGCCGGTAGGTCCGCCAGCGGGTTTTGCCGGTGCGCTTGTCGAGCGCCACGACGTAGGCGGCGTCGTGGCCGTCGCAACTGACGATCAGCAGATCGCCATACAAGACGGGCGATCCGCCGCTGCCGTGCTGCGACGCGTAGGGAAGCTGCGTCTTCCAGACGATCTCGCCGGAGGTCGTGAGCGCGGCGGTGCCGTTCATGCCGAAGTGGACATAGACGCGGTCGCCCTCGACAATGGGCGTAGGCGAGGCATGGCTGTTCTTGGGATTGAGCAAGGGGCCCCGCATCTGGAACACCTCGACGTTCACGACCTCGCGTCCGGTTGCGGCATCGAAGGCAAGCGCGCGCAGCGAGACCGGGCCGGGCCGACGAGGGTCTTCGGTCGCCGTGGTCAGCCAGACGCGGCCTCCCGCGACCACCGGCGAGGACCACCCCAGGCCCGGCACGGGAGTCTTCCAGACGACGTTCCGTGATTCGCTCCACTCGAGCGGCACGCCTTGCTCGGAGGAGTGCCCCTGCCCGCCGGGGCCGCGGAACTGCGGCCAGTCTTCCGCATGAGCCGCCTGGGCCGCGAACGCGGTCAGCGCGAGAAGGAGCGCAAGGATGATCCGAGGAGCCATAACAAGGTCATTGTACTCGAGTTTGCTCGGGTTGCGTCTATCTTCGAAAATAGGTGAACTGCTTCAGAACCCAGGGGGCCTGGCGCCACCACGTGTTGGGTTCCACCACCCTCGCTAGAACCGAAACCGTGAGCGGCTCCTGGTCGAACGGGTACGGGGCGATCGCGATCCGGCCGTCGCCCAGCGGCTTGACTTCTACCGACACCCGGTCCTGCCAGGTTCGCCGCGGCACCTCGTGAAACACTAGATGGTCCTCGCCAAGCCCTCTTGTTTCGCCCTCGAGTGGCGCGAGGATGTCGGAGCACAACGCGAGAGAAAAAGCATCCAATGTTTGTAGCAGACGGGCATGGGGGCTGCGGTGCTCCGGTTCCAGCGCAGCCCGCCAAAACGGGTCCCTTTGCATCCGCTCCTGGAACGATTCTTGCATCGTCCGCACGTCGGCCAAAAAGCGCCGCGCTTCCGCCTCCAACTCCTTCGGATACGCGGACCGGGTACGCTGCAAGGGGTGGACAAATTCCGGCGGAGGATTGGGATCGAATTGCGCCGCGTAGAGCCAAGCCGCGTGATCTCCGATGAGCAAGCTGGCATAGGGATGGCGACTGGCGAGGCGGGGAACGCCGAGTCGCCAGCGCTCCATTCCCGCCGCCGGATCCCGCAGGACCTCGGCCAAACCTTGCGGCAGCCCATCCGCCTCCGACAGCGGCGGGTCAGCCTCCCACTCCCACCAGCCGTTGTCGTGCTCGGCTACGGCCAGCACCACTTCCCGCCGCAACCGCTCTGCGTCTTCCGACGCAGCAAACCGGCCCGGGCGGGCAAACTCCTGATTGCCCCAATGCGCCGCCATCCTGCCGGCCAGTTCCGCATGGGCCGGCTGCGTGATCAGCCATACCTGCGAGCGGCGCCTGGTCTTCAACATTATCCCCTCCCGAGCGCCCACAGCAGCGAAAGGACTATCCGGGGAGCCATAGAGGGTATCTTACGCCCGTGCCTCGGGCGGCGCTACTGCCGCGCGTCAGCAGGCAGGATCGCAGACTCCGGCCAAGTCAACCCGGATTTCGATTTTGAAAACGCAGCGGCAACCTTCCGATAGCCTCCAACGTCAATAATGATGCGGGTTTTGGCGTC
>CAYWWM010000376.1:0-3670 GCA_964461735.1 uncultured Solibacteraceae bacterium
GTCCAAACTACGGCGTCAAATCTGGCGTCCCTTTCTGCTCTTGATGGGGGTGGCGATCGTCGCATCGGTCTGTTTTTCCTTCCTCCTGCCGCCCACTCCTCTCTGGTTAGGGATTTATACGGCTTTGTTTGTCCTGCTGACGGGAGTCTTGGGGTCTCTCGTGGCGCGCCATCTCGTCACGAGCCTCCAGCATCTGGCGAAACTGACGGAAGAGGCTTCTCCGGGAAGTCTCGAACGGGCCTCCCAGCATCCCGACGAAATCAACGGTTTAGCTCGCACCATCAGCGAGATCACCACGGAGATGCGCGAAAAAGAGCAGACCTGGATGGGAGACTTGGAGAAGCGCAACCAGGCCATGCAGCAGTTGTCCCGGACCTTGCAGGAACAGGCCACCAGTTTTGAGACCGCGCTGAATGCCGTGGATTCGCCCGTCTGCCTGTTTGAAGCGAACGGAAACATTCTCCAGGTGAATCAAAGCTTCGCCCGCCTGCTCGGAGTTTCGGCGGAGACGCTGAAGACCAAGGGATTTTTCCCCGTGATCTCGGAATTGCGCCGGTTTGTCTCCGCTCCGGACGAGTTTACCCAGACGGCGGAAGCAATTTACCGCAAGCCCTCCGCCCCGCGCGACGCGACCTTTCCCTTCCAAGACCGGCGCGGCAGTTTGCGCCTTTATTGCGTGCCGATTTTCGGGGAGTTGAGCAGCTTGATCGGAATCATCATCTCGACCGGCGAGGGCACGGACACCTCGGTCGTCGAACGGCTGAAAGGCGAATTCATCTCGACGGTTTCCCACGAGCTGCGCACGCCGCTGACCGCCATTAAGGGGGCGGTGGGATTGATTCTGGGAGGCGCGGGGGGACCGGTTCCGGGCGCCATCCGGGACCTGCTGGAGATCGCCAGCCACAACACCGACCGTCTGATTCAGTTGGTGAACGACATCCTGGAAATTTTCCGCATGGAAACCGGGCACATGAAGCTCCGGCCGGCCCCGGTGGCGGTGGAGGAACTCATCCAAGCCGCGCGGGAAAAATCCGCCAAGGCGGCCGCGGGCGCCCGCATCCGGCTGGAAACCCGGATCGCGGCGGGCGTGCCGCCGGCCCTCGTGGACGCCGAACACGTGCTCATCCTTCTCGAGAAACTGATTTCGAACGCCATTAAATTTTCGCAGCCCGGGGGCATGGTGCGGATCGGCGCCGAGTCCATGCCGGACAATCCGAAGTTCCTGTTGTTGTGGGTCCAGGATTTCGGAAAGGGCATTCCCCAGGAGGCTCAGGACCGGATTTTCGAGAAGTTCGAACAAGCCGCGAGCGTCATGACCCGCCAGCATCAAGGTTCGGGACTGGGACTCTCGATCTGCAAGGGGATTGTGGAAGGGCACGGGGGACAGATTTGGGTCAAGAGCGAGCCGGAGAAAGGAAGCACGTTCTACGCCAGCTTGCCGGTGGCGCAGACCTTGCCGCGCAAGCCGGCGGCGGCTCCGCCTCCCGGCCGCCCTGCCGGGACCCGCCACCTGGTGATGGTCGTGGACGATGACGCCGACACACGGAACGTCCTTGCGCGGATGTTGCAATCCGAGGGACATTTTGTGGTCGAAGTCGGCGGCGGGAGCCAGGCGGCGGAATTGGCGCTGCGCCACCGGCCCGAGGTCATCACGCTGGATATGATCATGCCCGGCATGGACGGCCTGGAAGTGTTGCGCAAGTTGAAAGCCGATGAAAAAACGCGCGCCATTCCGGTGGTCTGCATCTCGATTTCCGATGATTTGTCGCCCCAGGCGCTGGCGCTGGGAGCGGCTCACTTCCTCCGCAAACCGCTGGAGACGGCGAGGCTCCTGGAGGTGATTGAGCAGGTCTGCCAGGCGGCGGCCGGCTCGGCGGGATGAACGGGGCCGGGGAGAGGATACGGCATGGCCATTCGCAAAGTCTTGCTGGCCGAAGACGAAGAGGACATCCGCAAGGTCGCCCAGATCAGCTTGCAGTTCCGCGGGGGCTGGGAGGTGGCCTTGGCGGCCAATGGCGAAGAGTGTCTGGCCAAAGCCTCCAGCGACCCGCCGGACCTGATCCTGCTCGATTGCATGATGCCGAAGCTCGATGGCTACGAAACCTGCCGCCGGCTCAAACAGGACCCTTCCTTGCGCCACATTCCCGTGATCTTCCTGACGGCCAAAGCGCAGGAAGTGGAAGTGAAAAAAGGACTCTCGCTGGGCGCGGTGGGCTATTTGATCAAGCCGTTCAATCCGATGAGTCTCGCGGCCGAGATCAGTCAGATTCTGGAAGCGCAGGACGAACGAAACCAATGACACCTCCTGCGAGGAGCCCCGTGGAGACGTTCCCTAATCCGTCAACGGACCCGCTGAACCGCCCGGAATGGGTCCTGGACTACGCGCCCGGCGGCATCATGGTCACGGATTCCGAATGGCGCATCCGCTACGTAAACGGCACCCTGCTGCGCGCCACGGGCTGTTCCGAAGAGGAGTTATTGGGGAAGCACCTGCTGGTGGCCCTCAACCGGATTCCCCAGCAGGGCGCTTTGGACGAGTTGGCGCATTGTCTGGTGCGGTGGACGATCGCTCCGCCGGGACAGCTCGATTCCCGGATCGTGCCCGTGAAACTCGCCGAACGGCGATTCGTGCGCGTGCACGTCATGCCCTTCTCCCCTCCCGGGTCTCCCCCCGGCTATTATCTCTCGTTTACCGACGCCACCCGGGAAGGGGAAATTGACGAGATGAAGAGCGATTTCATCTCGGTGGCTTCCCATGAAATGCGCACGCCGATGACGTCCATCAAAGGATCCATCGAGCTCCTGCTCGGGGGATACGCCGGTGAATTGCCTCCCGAATCCACCGAACTGCTGGGCATATGCCTCACCGCGGTGGACCGGCTGGTCCGCCTGATCAACGACCTTCTGGACATCTCCAAGATTGAGTCCGGCAAGATGGAATTGCATCTGGCGCGGCTCAATCTGACCGATTGCGTCCGAAAGTCCATGCGCAGCCTGCGCTCCCTGGCCGAAGTGAACAACGTCTCGATTGACGCCGAACAGGACGGCCCGATTCCCGAGGTGATGGGCGACCGGGACCGGCTGGAACAAGTCATCACCAACCTGCTCTCCAATGCCTTGAAATACTCCCCGCCGGAAAAGACCGTGCGCATCCGCGTCGGCGCTGTGGATAACGTGGTCCGGGTCGCTGTCCGCGATGAGGGCCAGGGCATCCCCCCCGATCAGCTCAGCAAAGTCTTCGACCGCTTCCATCAGTTGGCCGGCGCCAAAAAGGGCAGCGGGCTCGGATTGACGATCGCGCGGGCGCTGGTGGAACAACACCAAGGGCGCATCTGGGTGGAAAGCGAGTTGGGTCGCGGCACCAGCTTTTACTTCGAGATTCCCGCCGCCAGCAGCGACTAAACCGTTCACCAAGGCCGTAGACTTTGCTATTCCCAAAGATCACTTGAAGGGAAGCGATGGGAGCGCCGCCGCGGCGGCCACCGGCGCGTACGAGAGCCGATGGAACGGCGTGGGACCGAGTTCGCGCAGCATGGCCCGATGAACAGCGGTGGGGTATCCTTTGTTGCTCGCCAGGCGGTATTCGGGGAACCGGCGGTCCCATTCCCGCATTAACGCGTCCCGTTCCACTTTAGCCAGAATCGAGGCCGCCGCGGCGGCGCTCCCATCG
>CAYWWM010000377.1:0-3663 GCA_964461735.1 uncultured Solibacteraceae bacterium
CGCCGCCCGGCCGCCGTGCATCTTCCAGTTGCCGGCCACCAGCCGGGTTCGCATCCCAAGTCCGCCTCGAAAACGACGCGAATTTTACCGTATCGGCGCTTCCTTGTGCGACGCAATAAGAAGCCTCTTCGCGCGGATGAAACGCGGTCATTGCACCGATCGCGCCTGACCGCATGCTTGCGGTCGTGCGGCACCGCGGATACGCTTCACCTGCGACACCAACGGACGCGCAGCGTTCCGAACCAAGGGAGGAGAGATGATCTGCAAGCATTCGCGTAAATTGCTGTCCGTCGCGCTTTGCGGCGCGACGCTCGCCTTTGCGGGCTCCAGCCACGCCCAGCAGAAGGTGCGTCTCAATCTGGCGAGCGCCTTCCCGACCAGCCTCACGCTGATCGGCGAGGCGGCGCCGAAGTTCGCGCAGAAAGTGGCGCGCGCCTCGGCCGGCGCGATCGAAATCAAGGTCAACGAACCCGGGGCGCTGGTTCCCGCGCTGCAGGCGATCCAGGCGACTTCGCAAGGTTCGGTCGATGCCGCCTGGTCGAACGCGGGCTTTTTCGCCAGCACCGATTCCGCGTTCAACATGTTCGCCACCGTGCCGTTCGGGCCGGGCATCCCGGAGTACCTGGCGTGGATCCACAACGGCGGCGGACTGCAGCTCTCGCGCGAGCTGTTCGGAAAGCACGGCATCCACAACATCCCTTGCGCGATCATCCCGCCCGAGGCCTCCGGCTGGTTCCGCAAGGAGATCAAGACGGTGGCCGACATGAAGGGCCTGAAAATGCGTTTCTTCGGCCTGGGCGCGAAGGTGATGGCAAAGATCGGCGTCGTCACGCAACTGCTCGCGCCGGGCGACATCTTCCAGGCGCTGCAGCTCGGCACGATCGACGCCACCGAGTTCTCGCTGCCCTCGATGGACCAGAAGTTCGGCTTCTACCAGGTCGCGAAGTTCTACTATTTTCCGGGCTGGCACCAGCAGGCGACGTTCCTCGAGCTTTACGTCAACAAGAAGAAGTGGGACGCGCTCGCCGACCCGCACAAGGCCATCATGGAGCAGGCCTGCGGCGAACTGACGCGCGACGTGATCGCCGAGGGCGAAGCGACACAGTGGAAGGCGATGACGGAGATGCGCGACAAGCACGGGGTGCAGATCAAGCGCTGGTCGCCGGACGTCATGGCGGCACTGGAAAAGGCCTGGAACGAGGTGATCGCCGAGGAGTCCGTCGCGAACCCGAATTTCAAGCGGGTGTACGAGTCGTACGCCAAGTTTCGCAGCGACTACGCCATCTGGCGCGAGTACGGCTACCTGAAATAGCGTAACCGCCTTGCGGGGAGCGCGTCCGGACCGCCCGGGTGCGCTCCCTTTCGTTTTTTTCCGGAGAGGAAATGGATCGTCTGCTTGCCGCAAGCGCCGCGATCGAGAGCGCCCTTTACCGGACGGCGATGGTCGCGGGCTGGATGTTCGTCGTCGCCACGATCGTCATCGTGTTCGACGTGATTTCGCGCAAGTTCGGATTCCAACTTCCCGGGCTGGGCTCGACCCGGCTCCAGGAGCTGGAGTGGCACCTGCACACCGCGCTCTTTTCCTTCTGGCTCGGCTTCGCCTACCTGAAGAACGTGCACGTCCGCATCGACATCGCGATCGTGAACGCGCGTCCCCGCACGCATGCATGGCTCGAACTGGTCGGCATCGGGATCTTTGCCCTGCCGTACTGCCTGATTGCGATCTACTTCAGCGCCGACTTCACCTGGATCGCCTGGACTCTGAACGAATCCTCCGACTCCGCTACCGGACTGCCCCGGCGCTGGATCCCCAAGGCGTTCATCACCGCCGGCCTGGTGCTGCTGCTCGCGGCAGTGGTCGGGGCGGCAATGCGTCTCGTGGTCTTCCTCTGGGGTCCGGAGCGGCTGCGACGGGCAAGCGCCTTCGCCGGCGCCTCGAGCCATCCGGCGGAGGGCGCGACATGACGGCCTGGATCGCCGAGCACCTTGCCGCCATCCTGTTCCTGGTGCTGACGGTGGCCCTGTTCTGCGGGTTCCCCGTGGCGTTCGTGCTCGGCGGCGTCGCGATTTTCTTCGGCGCCATCGGCATCCTGGTCGACGCGTTCCAGCCGATGCAGTTCTTCAACCTGCTGCCGAGGATCTGGGGGGGCGTTGCCGCCAACCCGATCCTGGTCGCGGTGCCGATGTTCATCTTCATGGGCACGGTGCTCGAGCGCAGCGGCGTCGCCAACGATCTGCTGCACGCGCTGCAGGTGCTCACGCGCCGCGTCCCGGGCGGCCTTGCGATGTCCGTGACGATGATGGGCACGATCATGGCGGCGACTACCGGCATCGTCGGCGCTTCGGTCGTCATGCTGACGCTGGTCGCACTGCCGGCCATGCTCGAGCGCGGCTACCAGAAGGAACTCACGGTGGGCACAATTGCTTCGGCAGGGACGCTCGGCATCCTGATTCCGCCCTCGATCATGCTGGTGATCATGGGCGACCTGCTCGCGGTGTCGGTCGGGACGCTGTTCGCCGCGGCGGTCGTCCCCGGCCTGACCCTGTCGATGCTCTATCTGATCTACATCGGGGCGCGCAGCTTCCTCAGACCCGACCTCGCCCCGCCGCTGCCCCGGGATGTAGGGCCGAAAAGCCGCGCCGAGTTCTGGACCATGATCGGCAAGAGCTTCATTCCGCCGACCTTCCTCATCGGGCTGGTGCTCGGTTCGATCTTCGGCGGCTGGGCGACGCCGACCGAGGCCGCGGGCGTGGGTTCGGCCGGCGCGCTGCTGCTCGCATGGGTGAACGGCCGCCTCAGCCTCAAGTCGCTCCAGGCGATCATCGAGAGCGCCGCGCTCACCAACGCGCTCGTGTTCTTCATCTTCTTCGGCGCCACCCTGTTTGCCTTCGTGTTCCGCGCGCTCGGCGGCGACGAACTGGTGACCGGAATGATGAAGGCGGCCGGTCTCGATACGGGGTGGGAGATCCTCGTCTTCATGATGGTGCTGGTGTTCATTCTCGGGTTCTTCTTCGACTGGATCGAGATCTGCCTCATCGTGCTGCCGGTATTCGCACCCGTGCTCAAGGGGGTCGATTTCAGCTCGCATATCGGGCCCGGCGGGTCGATCGTGTTCATGGCGTGGTTCATCATCTTGATCTCGGCCAACCTGCAGACGGCATTCCTCACGCCGCCCTTCGGCTTCACCCTTTTCTACATGAAGGGCACGGTGCCCAAATCGGTGACGATGGGGCACATCTACCGCGGCATCGTCCCGTTCGTGTGCCTGCAACTCGTCGGACTGGCGCTGCTGATGGCGTTCCCGGAAATCGCGCTCTGGCTGCCGCGCAAGGTCGGGTTTCTCTACTGATCCGCGGCATCCGGCAGGTTCGCCAGGATCGAGGCGGCGGTGACCCGCGCCTCACCTTCGAGCGGGGGCGAGTATCCGACCGGGATGCGGGCGCCGCCGATCCGCGCCACGGGGATGCCCAATTCCTCGGCCACCTCCGCCGCGACCTCGGCGCCGAACCCGGCCACGCGGACCGACTCATGTGCCACCAGCAACCGCCGGGTCTTCGCGGCCGAAGCGAGGACCGTGTCGCGATCCCATGGCCAGAGGGTGCGCAGGTCGATGAGTTCCACGGAAATGCCGCGGCTCGCGGCCTGCTGCGCCGCTTCGAGCG
>CAYWWM010000378.1:0-3662 GCA_964461735.1 uncultured Solibacteraceae bacterium
GGGTGTTCTCCGTTATTCTAACGGCGAACACTCCAATTTTAACTGAGGCAGGACACCATATTGTGCACTACCCTGAGCCGATTACGCCAGGGCTTTTGTTCACTTGTGATGAAGGGCCTTGCTCCAAAGAGGGATCACTCGTTTGTGCCGATTCCCGCTACCAATCGAGCGAATACGTGAGCTTCACGATCAGCGCGCGGTTATCGAGGCCGGGTCCGGCGCCGTAGCTGCGCGTCTCGTTGTAGACGATGAACAGATCGTCGTTCGACCGCAGAATATAGTTGAGCCGGAAGTTGAAGGTGTATTGCTGGTCCTGGCTGTTCACCAGGACGGTGGTCGCGGTCAGCCAGCGCTGGCTGAAGGCGTAGTTCACCTTGCCGTTGAACTCCTGCGTGGTGAACGTTCCATCCGGCAAATGAATGCGGTTCCATTCGTAGCCCGGCTCGAGCGACAGTTTTTCGGAAGGCTTGATCTGCGGCGCGATCTCCAGGCGCCGGCGCGTGCCGTGGAAAAAGTCGCCCGCGCCGAATGTAAAGCTGCCCGAGACGCGGCGCCCGCGAAATCCCCGGTACTGGAACTGATAATCGTTGAACTCGTAGGAACCGGGAGGCACGACGCCGCCGCTGCGGATCGGGAACGGCTCGGCCAGGCGCTCGAGCGTGCGCGTGAGCGTCAGGTTGACGGTGTCGCCGCTCTCGAATTCGGCGCCCCATTCCGCTTCGATGTCGCGGGTCTCGAGGCGCCCCTCCTGGTTGGTGATCAGCTCGAACTCCGAGCCGAACTCCATCTGCCGGACGCCGCGAATGCGGGGACGCGGCTGGTAGTCGAGCTCCACGAAGTTGCGCTTGAGGTTGCCGCGCGGCACGAAGCCCATCTCGGGGTTGAAGTTTTCCTGAATGCTGATGTGCTCCAGGGTGAACTCGATGCGGTCGCTCTCCCAATCGAGCACGGCCTGCCCGGCCCACTCGCCGTCCTTCCTTCCGTCGGGCCGTCCGCCGGGGCGGTTGCCGGAGTCGGACCTGGCCAGAAAGCCGCGCAGGTTCAGGTTGCGCCAGAAAGTGAAGCTGGCGTCCACGCCGCCCGCGCGGTTGGCGTTGCCGGCCAGGCCCGCCGTGTTGCGCGTGAAGATGGCCCCCACGTGCGACCGCGCCAGCAGATTGCCCTTGACGCGCACGGCCGTGAAGTTCTGCGCGGGCGTCTCGTGGTCGCGCCGGGTCTGCATGTTGAGCACGCCGATATCGAGCGGCCCCTGTTTGCCCGTGAGCTTGAGGCCGCCGTAAATTGGGATGGCTTCGCGGCTGGCGGAAAGCCCGATGCTGCGGCTGTGAAACAACAGCACCTGCGGCTGCCCGATGCGCTCGGCGGAGCCGAAATCGAAGATGCCGGCGCGCTCCTGAAAAAACTCCCGCTTCTCGGGGAAGAACTGGCCGAAGCGAGTCAGGTTGACTTGCGCTTCGTCCACCTCGGCCTGCGCGAAGTCGGGGTTGACGGTGAGGTCGAGCGCGAGCTGCGGCGTCACCAGGAACTTGGCGTCCTCGATGCCGATGTCGGTCAGGTGTTTGGTTCGGGTGTGCCCGCTTTCGACCAGCTGGCTTCCTCCGGTGGCGAAGTAGGGCTTGAGGCGCAGCGTGAAGCCCTGGATTCCTTCGAGTCCCTCCAGGCTGCCCGCGCGCGAGACCTCCGCGAACTGGAAGTCGCGGTTGTGCGCCGTCCAGAAGACCTCCTCGTTCTTGCGCTTGATGTCGCGATGGAAATTCAATCCCCAGACCACTTGCTCGCCGCTCAGGAAGCGCAGCGACTTGAAGGGAATGGCGATCTCGGCGGTCCAGCCTTCGGCGGTGACGCGCGTGCTTGCCTCCCACTGTTCGTCCCAGTTGGCGTTGGTGGCGGTCCCGTCGTTGGCCACCGAGGCGTCGTACTTGGTTCCGAGCGGATTGATGCGGAACAGATAGCCGCTGCGGCGGTCGTGAAACGTGTCCAGGATCAGCTCGAAGATGTCGTCGTTGGCGAGCGAGTCGTCGCGGCGCAGCTCGGTGGCGCGGATGCCCGCGGGGTCGGAATCCCGGCACAGGATTCCAAAATAGATGTTCCGGGCGTCGAACAGAATCCGAACTTCGGTCGCTTCCGACGCCGGAGCGCCCTCGCGCGGCTCCTTTTGCAGGAAGCGCGTCACGGGCACCGCCCGCGCCCAGGCGGCCTCGTCGAGAACGCCGTCCAGCGCGACCGGCACTGCGGCGCGCACCGCGCGGGCCGCCGGGGGCTCGGCGGGTTCGAGACCAGGTTGCTGCGCCGCCAGCGGGCCGGCCAGCCACAGCAGCAGGGCTACGCTACAGAGGTTTCGCATTCTCGCGGGTCACGCCCTGATCGAATTTCTCGCTCCGAAACGGCCGCATCTGTCCCCCTGGTATCCCGGATTTCCGCGCCGGACTGTTCCGCGGAGGTCAGCATACCACTCGTTGGCGCGCCTTGGGGCCACGTTTCTTGCCGCCCACGTTGCCTCGGCGGGCACAAAAAACAGGCCCGGCATCTGCCGGGCCTGATTCCGTTCCACTCCCGGAAAGAACGGCTACGACCGGAGCATGTTGTACATTCCCTCGATGTTCATCGGCAGCCAGTCGTCGTAACTCGCCCAATGGCTAAACGGCTCCATGGTGATGGACGTCTTCATCTGCTCGAGCGACTGACCGGCCTGCATGCCGGCCCGGACCTTGTCGCGCAGCTCGGTCAGGTACTGCCGCACCTGCGCCACGTCGGCCGGCGTTCCGATGTCGCCATGTCCGCCGATGATGGTCCGCGCGCCGAAGTCCTCCACGAACTGGATCTGCTTCATCCAGGCGTCGAAGTTGTACCCGTTCATGGTCTGGAACGGCAGCCGCTTCAGGCTTAGGAAGTCCACCACGAACACCGCGCTCTCGGCCGGGAAGTGGATCATGGACATGTTGGCCGAGTGCTGCGTGCCCGGCTGGACCAGCTCCACGGTCTTGCCGCCCAGCGTGATGGACGTCCGGCCCGTGTAGGTCCGCGTCGGCGGATACACGTCGCTTACCGGACCCCGCGCGATCTCCGCGCCGCTCAGCGTGCCGTCCTTGTTGGCGTCGTACAAATTGAAGTTGTTCTGGAAGCCGCCCGTGGCCTCGGCCCGTTCGATCTGGCCGTTCGAGTTGGCGTCGAGCGACGCGGCGTTGGGAGGCAGCGGACGGTTGCCCGTGGGCGGCGCCAGCGCTTCCTTCATCTGCTCGTGGCCCACGAACTGCGCCGTGTCGGCGAACACTTCGCCGCCCGAGGCGTGGTCGAAGTCGCTGTGGCTGTACAACACGTACTTCACCGGATTGTTCGGGAAGCGCGTGGCCAGCTCGCCCTTCAGCCAGGCCGAGAAGTCGCGGTCAATCGGGTCGGCCACGATGATGCCTTCCGGCGTCACCAGGACGGCCGAGAAATGGTTGTTGTTGCGCGCGCGGTACAGGTCCCCCGAGACGTTCGTGATCTCCCGGACCGGGCCCTGTTGCTGCGGAGGCGGCGCCGCCGTCTCCGGCCCTGCCGCCGGCTCGCTCGAGCACGCCGCCAGCATCACCACGAGCGCCGCTAGACTGAAACCAGTAAGGAATCGTTTCATGGGAGCTTTCCTCCTCTGATGTTTGTCTCCACCCTTCGATCGCTAGTCC
>CAYWWM010000379.1:0-3648 GCA_964461735.1 uncultured Solibacteraceae bacterium
GGGCGATGGTGGCCTCGGCGTCGTAGCCTGGCGCGCTGGTCAGGCGCTGGAGATTCGAGCCGTCCATGTTGGCCGTGAAGATGTCGAAGGTGTCATAGAGCGCCCAGACGTAGCCCTGCGACATGTCCGGCGGCGGGGGACAGGCGTCGCCGCCCAGGTGCGTCGAAGAGTAGAGAAAACGATGGTTGCCGGGATACACGTAACCGCAGGTCGTGCGGCCCTTGTTCGTGCTCACCATGCGCATCTGCCCCGTGGCCATCTCCATGAGGTAAATCTGGTCGCAGGTCTCCGGGCCGCCCACGTGCCTCTGAAAACTCAGCCAGCGGTCGTCGGCGGAGAAGTAGGCCTCGGCGTTCTCGCCGTCGAGAGTGATTTGCCGCAGACTGCGAAAATGGCGCTCCTGCGGATGCGGAGATCGGGCGACCGGCGCGCTCTCTTGCGCCTGGCTTGTCAAGCCGAAAATTCCGAGAGAACCGAGAGAACCGAATAAACCGAGAACACCGAATATACCGAGAATGCCGAATTTCCAAAGCTCTGGGCGCATGATCCGTTTCATCACGTTTGTGCCTCCTTGCCTGTTCTGCGTGTCTCTATTCTACCCGGCGCGGCGGACCGCTGCGAACAGAATTCTCGAGGGCCGCTGGGCGGCGAGTCCGGCGTAGGACCTTGGTCCCATTCAAATCGTGACTTCCGGGCGATTGTCGCTGCGGCGCGCGGGAACTACTCTGGGTGTGTAGAAGATGATGCGTAGAAGATGATTCGCAATCAGAGCGGAGAGGAACATTCGATGTTGCAACTGAAAGATGGTCAGGAAATGGTTCAGATGAAGGAGAACGTGCGACGGGCCGTCGAAGCTTTGGAACTCTGCTGGCGCTGCCAGCGCGTTTCGGAGTGCCAGAAGTACGTGCTGGGCAATATGGTGCTGGTCTGGCTGTGCCCGGGCTGCCTGATGGAGTTGCATCAGCCCCCATTGAGCAGCGCGAAATCAAGGACCCGCACGGCGCCCGCGCGCAAAGCGGTCAGCACGAACCTCGCGTAGGACGCGTATACCCGTGCGGACCCCGGTTGGGCCCGCGTAGACGATGGATCGCCAAGGGGCACGGCTCATCCCCCCGCCAATCCGGTTCCGCAACCGCTCCCCCGGACTGCTCCCGCAGTCAAGTCCTCTATTCCACACTCTCCATTCCACACCCGTCACGCACCTTGAACCGTTCCCTTTGGATTGGTTAGAATGAGTGCGCTTTCCGGCGGACTTCCAAGGAGTCTCCCAATGAAGTTGCCCCTGACGCCGCTGCGCTTCCTCGAACGAGCTAGATCCCTGTATGGCAAGAAAGAAGGGATCGTTTGCGGGACGGACCGGTTCACCTACGATGCGTTCTTCGAGCGCTGCTGCCGCCTCGCCGGAGCGCTTCACGGCCTCGGGCTCCCACCCGGAGACCGGGTCGCTTTCCTCAGTTACAACTGCCACCGGCTGCTCGAGGGATATTACGGAGTGCTGCTGGCGCGCGGGGTTCTGCTGCCGCTCAACATTCGGCTTTCGCCTGCCGAAATCGCCTTCATCCTGCGGGACGCGGAAGTGAAAATCCTGTTTCTGGACAAGGATTTTCTGCCGCTGGTCGGGGCTATCCAAGCGCATCTTCCGAGCGGCATTCGCCTCTTCCTACTGGAGGGCGAGAGCGCGGCGCCGGGCCTGGATTCTCGCTCCTACGATCGGCTGCTGTCTGATGCGTCGCCTGCGCCATTCGATTTCTCGCAAGTCGAGGACGAATCGCTGGCAGAATTGTTCTACACCAGCGGGAGCACGGGCGACCCCAAAGGCGTCATGATGACTCACCGGACCGTCTACTTGCACGCCGTAGACACGCTCCTCAGCCAGCATCTGACGGATCGCAGCGTTCACTTGCAGACGATCCCGCTGTTCCACGCCAACGGCTGGGGCACGGCGCATACCGTGACGGTGGTCGGCGGAATCCACGTCATGCTGAAAAAGTTTGACCCCGTGCGAATCTGTCAGTTGATCGAACAGGAACACGTCACGTTCTTCTCGATGGTCCCGACCATGGCGACGGCGCTGGTCCATTGTCCGGCGCTGTCCCAGTGCAACCGCGCCAGCGTGGAGTGGGTGATGATCGGCGGGGCGGCATCGTCGCCGGAACAGATTCGCCAGCTCGAAGAAAAGCTTGGCTGCCGGGCCTATGTAGGATACGGATTGACGGAGACGTCGCCGGTTCTGAGCATCGCCTATCTGACCGACTCTTTGCAGAACGCCGCTCCGGAAGAGAAGTGGCGCCGCCAGGCCATGACCGGCCGCGCCATCGTGGGGGTGGAGCTGCGCGTAGTGGATGAGCGCGGCAACGACGTCCCGCGCGACGGGCAGGCCATCGGCGAAATCATTGCGCGGAGCGACGGCGTGATGGACGGTTACTGGAAGCAGCCCGAAGAGACCGCAGCGACGCTCCGCAACGGCTGGCTCTACACCGGCGATATGGCGGTCTGGGATGAAGAAGGGTATGTGCTGATCGTGGACCGCAAGAAAGAAATCATTGTCAGCGGGGGCGAGAACATCTCCTCGCTCGAAATCGAGCGGGAGCTGTGCGCGCATCCGAGCGTCTATGAGTGCGCGGTCATCGCCGTCCCGGATGAAACCTGGGGCGAGGTCCCCAAGGCGCTCGTCGTGATCAAAGAAAACACGACTGCCACAGAAGCAGACCTGACCGGCTTCCTCAGGAGCCGGATTGCCAAGTTCAAGGTCCCGAAGTCAGTCGAATTCCTTCCCGCGCTGCCCAAGGGCGGCACCGGAAAAATCCTCAAGAAAGAGCTGCGGGAGAAATATTGGAAGGGTTACGCCAAACGAGTTCACTAGGCCCGGAATCCGGCCTGTTGTGGTTCCGGCTCGGTCGGGTCAGTTGCGTCGCCAGCATCGGGGAGGCGGTCGCTACGGTTTGCTTTTCCCTTCGCCGAGGCTGATGCGGAGAAGCTTGAGAAATTCGGCGTCGCGCGGCGTCAAGCGCAACTCGCCGGACGGAAGTTGGGCGCGATAGGCTGGGCTCTCCGACTCCGCGCTGTCGCCAGTTTCCGGCCGCTTGTTGAATCCGATGGTGGCTTCGAGGACCAGGAAGACGTCGTAGCCGGCCCCGCGGATGTTGGCGATGGCGTCGGAGATCGGCTCGGATTCGGTGAGCGATTCGTTGATCGCCATTCCCAGTTCCTTCATCAACTGTTTGAGCTCGTCATTCATTTCCATGATGATTCCTTAGCCGCCCCTCACGCTTCGGTTCCCGCCGCCTCCATCCTAGCCCGAAGAAGGAATTCGGATCGGGAGCTACTCCCGATTCTATACCATTTCCCGCGTTCTTGTATCGAGGGGCCGAGCAGTGCCCATCAAGGATTGACGGCCATTCGGGCGGTGTTGCTATCCCGTCCCCCGGCCGAGATGACGACCGGAACCGCTGTACCCGTCTGGCTGCCCGAGGGGACAACCACCCGCAACAAGTAGAGGCCCACAAAGCCCTGTGCGAGGCTGGCGGACGCGACAGTGGCCGTCTGGCCTCCGATTCGTACGGTGGGAGTGGTGCTCAGCGTCGGAGTCGCCGTGCCGTTGGCGCCGGCGAAACAGTCCTCATTTACGCCACGGGACTGGGCCCGGTG
>CAYWWM010000380.1:0-3608 GCA_964461735.1 uncultured Solibacteraceae bacterium
ACCGTTTTCTGCAACTCCGGAAGATTCTTGAACGCGGCGATGCATCGAAGCCAGAGCTTGTTGTCGAAGGCCGGAATGCCGGAGAGCATGGAATTCGCGGGGATGTCGCCGTGGGCGGCGGATTTCGCGGTCAGGATGACGTTATCGCCGACGTTCATGTGCCCGGCCATGCCGACCTGTCCCGCAAGAAGCACGTTTTTGCCGAGGCGCGTGCTGCCGGCGAGGCCCACCTGCGCGCAGAGGATCGAGTCCTCGCCCACGTCGCAGGCGTGGCCCACCTGGACGAAGTTGTCGAGCTTGGCGCCGCGCCGCACGCGCGTCTCGCCGACCGTGGCGCGGTCCACGCACGAGAGCGCCTGCACCTCCACGTCGTCCTCGATGACGGCGATTCCCGACTGGACCATCTTGTAGTGCGTGCCGTCGGCCTGCTTGGCGAAGCCGAAGCCGTCGCCGCCGATCACGACGCCGTTTTGGAGAATGACGCGGTTCCCGATGCTGCAAAATTCTCGAACGACGGCGTGGCTGTGCGCGGTGAAGTCGTCCCCGATTTTGGCGCCGCGGTAAATGACCACGTGGCTGTGCAAGACGGCGTTCGCGCCGATCTCGACGTCGTCCTCGATGACGACGTATGGACCGATGGAGGCAGTGGGACCGACTTTGGCCGAGGGCGCGATGACTGCCGTCGGATGAATGCCCGGCGACGGGCGCGGCGGCTGATAGAAAAATTCCAGCGCCTTAGCAAACGCGAGGTACGGGTCGGCGCAGCGCAGCGCCGGAACGCTGACTGGCCCGAAGTCTTTCGCCAGCAGCACGGCGCCCGCGCGCGTGGTCTTGAGCAGCGGCGTATAGGCCCGGTTGGCCAGGAACGTCAAATCGCCCGGCCCGGCGCGCTCCAGGCTGTTGGCGCCGGTAATCTCGACTTCGCCGTTGCCCTCGAGTGTACAATCCAGCTTTTCTGCAATTTTCTGTAATTTCATAGAAAATCCTTCCACATTGGTCGAGTCCAATATATATTCTCAGCATGGGCCAAGGAAAGTCCCCGGCGGCGGCCGGGGAGCGATACTTTTCCGAGAGCGGAGCCTCCCAGCAGGGGGAGCCGGAGCCTCCTTCTATAGAGGAACGAATTGATTCCAAAACGGTTGCCGAGATGGACGACCGAATTTCCGCCTTCCTGGATTATCTTCTGGTCGAGAAAGGCTCAGCGGCCAACACGGTTGAGGCGTATGCCCGCGATCTGGGAAAATTTTCCCGGTTTCTCGAAAAGAAGCGTTGGAGCCTGGAGCAGGCCGGGCCGGTCGGGATCCGCGAATTCCTTTCTTGGCTTAGTAGCCAACCGATTGAAAGCAGGACGGTTGCCCGTCAGATCGTGGCGCTACGGCACTTTTTCCGGTACCTTCGTCGCGAGAATTTCATAGCCTCCAACCCGACCGAGAACCTGGAGTCGCCGCGGGTTTGGAGCGTGCTCCCGAAGTACCTGAGCCCAGAAGAAGTGGAAGCGCTGCTCCGGCAGCCGACCGCTGATACCCCGCTCGGCATCCGCGACCGCGCCATGCTGGAGTTGCTCTACGGGACCGGGCTGCGAGTCTCCGAGCTGGTCTCGCTGCGGATGGGCGACGTGCATCTGGACGCTGGGTACGTCCGCACGCTGGGGAAAGGGAACAAACATCGCATCGTGCCCGCGGGAGAAATGGCGGTGCGGGCAGTCGAGCAATACTTGGCGCAGGCGCGCGGGAAGCTGTTGGGGTCCCGAGCGTCCGGGTACTTGTTGATCAGCCGGCGGGGCGGCAAGCTGACCCGGCAGGGCGTCTGGCTGCTGCTCAGCCGCTACGGGCGGAGCGCCGGCCTGCGCCAGAGGATCACGCCGCACCTGCTGCGGCACAGTTTTGCGACGCATCTGCTGGCGCGAGGAGCCGACCTGCGGTCGCTGCAAATGATGCTCGGCCACGCCGACGTTACCACCACCCAGATTTATACCCACGTGGTGACGGAGCGGCTGCAAGAAATTTATCAGCGCTACCACCCGCGAGCTTGACGACCGTTTCCGGAGTGTAACCGGATGCCCGATTATCTGTTCCTGATGGAAAGCAGGCTGCACCCGGCGCAGTGGTTCGCGGTGACGGCGATCCAGAACGCGGCCGAATCCCTGGGCGTGAACCTGTATTTGGCCGGCGGCGCGGTGCGGGACTTGATCGGCGGGTTTCCGATCGAGGACCTCGACTTCGTGGTCGAAGGCAATGCGCTGAAGCTGGTGCCGCAGCTCACGCGGCAGAAGGCGCGCGTGACCTGGAAGAATGCTGCTCTGCAAACAGCCGAGATGGAATTCCCCGGCGGGGCGGGGGCGCGGGCCAGCGTCTCGACGGCGCGAGCGGGGTTTGGCTCCCAGCCATCGCGGCCGCGAGGGGAGTCGGCTACGATTCTGGAAGACCTGCGGCGGCGCGACTTCTCGATCAACGCCATCGGGATCTCGCTCAATCCGCACTCGCGCGGCCTGCTGCTCGATCCCACCAACGGGGTTGCGGACATGGAGAAGAAGGAGCTGCGGGCGCTCCATCCGTACGGTTTTGTGCAGGACCCCATCCGGCTGCTGCGAGGCGTGCGGCTGCGGGCCCGCCTGAAATATTCGTTCGAGCCGAAGACCGCGGCGCAGTTTCAGGACGCCAAGGAGCGCAAGCTGCTGGAGAAAATTCCGCCGCAGGACCTGGAGCAGGAGCTGCGGCGGATCGGCCGCGAGCATGACCCGTCGGAAATTTTGCGGGCGCTCGAGAAAGAGAAGCTGCTGGCGGCGGTCAGCCCGCGGCTGCCGGGACGCCTCGACTGGACGGGAATCGCTCACGCCGTGAAAGCGAGCCAGATGCTGGCTGCCGCCGGGTTGCCGGGCGACTCGTTTCCCCTGTTCCTGCATCTGCTGACACGCAAGTTGTCGCCGAGCGACCGGACCCTGGTCTCAAAACGCCTCCGCCTGAAGGGGCCGGATGCGCAGGCCTTTCGCAAACTTCCCGACGCCGCCCGGCGGCTGGCCAAAGACCTGGGCGGCAAAGCGGCCGCGACGCCGACGCGACTCTACCAGTTGCTTTCCGCCGCGCAGCCGGAACTGATTCTCCTGGTCCTGGTCGAATCTCCGCAGACCGCCATCCAGGGCCGTGTCCGAAACTATCTGCGAAAGTATCTGCCGTTGCGCTCCAAGTTGCCGGAAAAGGAATTGGAGCAATTGGGCGTGGCGGCGGGGACCCCCCGCTCGCAGAAAATCCTGGAGCAGTTTTTCTACGCCCTGCTCGAAGGAAAAGTGCACACCAAAACCGACCAGGCGAAGCTCCTCAAAAAACTCGCGCAGCCGGGAAAATAGACCCGGTTCTCAGCCATTTTACGGCCCCTGCATCCCCGCTTTCCTTTCGAGTGTCATCCCGAGGAGCGCCAGCGACGAGGGACCTGCCCGTCGCTCTCATGCTCTATCCTCCCGGCCATACGTCAAGGCGGTGTTTTGCAGCGATGCGGTCAAGCTTCTATTCGTGCTCATTTTTACAGTTGGTGTGTATACACCATCTATTGAAACGGGCTAGAAGTTAAAGCGCAGTCCGAACTGAATCTCCCGAGCCTTGGTGCGGGTCGAG
>CAYWWM010000381.1:0-2811 GCA_964461735.1 uncultured Solibacteraceae bacterium
CCGCTGCCCTGATAAAAAGACGAATTGCTTTCGAAAATCGCCCGCATACAGGCACCGATAGTCGTCGTGCATGCAACCGGGGATTCTGTCATCCGCTTCACAGCGGCCGGATGGTAACCCTGCGGAACCGGACGGTCCCCGCGCCGTATTGCAGGGTGAAGTGGCCGGAGGCGAACTTCGAATCCATCACGTCCACGGTCGTGACGCCGTTCAGCTTGATCACCAGGTGCGAGCCTTGAGCGGTGATTTCATAGGTGTTCCACTTGCCGGCGGCGTCTATCTTAGCCTTCGGCTCCGCCACGTTGACGATGGCCCCGGTGCGGTACTTGGGGTCGGGCCGCTTGTCGAAGATGTTCACCTCGTAGCATTTGTCGGCGCCGATATCGGTCGGGTTGGCGCACCGAATGAACAGGCCGCTGTTGGCGTCCGCGTCGGTCCAGAACTCGGCCACGATGTGGAAATTCGTGTACGGAGTCGGTGTGACGAGGTGACCGCTGCCCATCGTGGCTTCGACGTAGCCGTTGGTGATATGCCAGTTCGCATCCCCCACCTTGCGCCAGCCGTCAATGCTCTTGCCGTCAAACAGCACCACCTCACGGCCCGCCTGGGCCTCGATCCTCTGAGAACCGGCGATCCCCATCGCCAAAAGCACTGCCATACCGATCATGATTCGCCTCATGTTGCCTCCCTGTGAGATTGGTTCTTGCTTCCTGCGTATTATACCGTCATTTCCAGGACTAGACCGGTTTAGCTATTACTGTAGACCGTAAGGGCATGGCTTCAGCCATGCCGTAAGACCTCCCTGCAAAGCCGGCTTCAGCCGCTGAGGTTTGTCTTGCAACGCTTCTGGAAAGACTTACCTCAGGCGCTGAAGCGCTCCGTTAGCCGGACTCGGGCGGCACGACTGAAGTCGTGCCCTTACGATGCCACATCCCGGTCTACACCATTTGTTAAAACCCTATAGGGTTGATCGCCCCCTTCACTGGCCGCCAGCAGCCGGCTGGTCGGAAATCCAAATGACTCGGGCGAATTTCCAGGAGCCGTCCGAATTGCCACGGAAGATATGAATGAACCTGCCGGTCATTCTTGTGTCGCTCCCGCCTGCCCTCGGAGCCAGGAGGAGCGCAAAGCGTCCGTGTCCCACGGCTAAAGACCCGAGCACTTCCAGTTCGTCGAGAGTAAGGCCTAACCTCATCCGGAACGGGTCGAAAAAAGTCTCCTTCAGCCAAAGGTGAACAGCGTTCTTGCCGGTAATCCTGGGCTGTTCGGGCGGGTGGTACATCACGTCGTCCGCCAGCGTCCCCAGAAACTGATTGAGATCACCCGCGTTGACCGCATCCACAAGCTCCTGCTCGATTCGGTTGATCGCATCCGATTCGGCCGACAAGGTTCGACTCCTTCTCCGCTAGCCGCCCGATGCCGGCTTGTCGGAATTCCAGATGACTCGGGCGAATTTCCATGCGCCGTCCGACTGGCGACGGAAGATATCCACGAATTTGCCGGCTATCTTTGCGTTCTTGCCGCCTGCTCTCGGGGTCAGGGCGAGCGTGAATCGTCCGTGCCCGAAGGCCGAAGACCCCAATACTTCCAGCTCGTCAAAACTAAAGTTGAGCTTCATCTTGAACGGGTCGAAAAAAGTCTTCTTCACCCAAGGCCGAACAGCTTTCTTGCCGGTAACCATGGGTTGGTCGGGCGGGAGGCACACAACATCGTCTGTCAGTGTCCCCAGCCATTGATTGAGATCTCCCGAGTTGATTGCGCTCAAATACTCCTTCGCGGTTCTGTTGATCGCAGCGGTCTCTGCTGACATGCTCGTCTCCTTTCCCACCCTTGCCATTACGTACGAACCGTTGACTTGATCACTTCATGGATTTCCAGATTCGGATGGCCGGCGAAAATCTCCGACCGCCCCCGCCCCTTGTGCGCCTCGCGAAAGGATTCGCTGTTGGTCCAGGCCTCGAAGTCTTCGAGCGAGTCCCAATAGGTCAGGACGATGTACGGCTCCTCCTTGGTGGGGCGCAGAATATCATTGCGGATGAACCCTGGAAACGACCGCAGCGGATGCTGGCTCTTCGAGTCATCCCGGTCAAGAAACAGTTTCTCGAACTCCTCCTCGTGGCCCTTGGCCACCGGAATGCGGTTGCAGATTACATACATTCCTTCTCCCCCGTTTCTGAAATCAATACTCGTTGAAAATTCGCTGGATTTCTTCGGTGTCGGACGTCTTCGTGAGCGCCAGTTGCAGCAGGATGCGCGCCTTATGTGCGACGAAGTTGTCGCCTTCGATGAACCGGTCCCCCTGGTCGAACGGGATGCGGTTGTTCATGCCGCCGCGCGCGGTGCGGACCACAATGATGCCTTTCGCCGCCAACTCCTGCAGCACGGTCTGCTGAGTTCGGTAGGGCGAGCCGCCCGTCGTGAATCCGTTCACGATGATCCCCTTGGCACCTGATTTTGCCGCCGCTTCGATCATGGCTGGGTCCGCGTCGAAGTAGGAGTAAACGATTTCTACTTTCGGCAGCGAGGTGATGGTATTGACATCGAATTCCGATCGCGTGCTGTGCCGCCGGGTCGGAGCGCGGTAGAAGTCCACGCGGTCGGCCTCGATGATACCCAGCAATCCATACTCGCCGGAGACGAAGGCGTCGGGCCGCACACTGGTTTTCAGGACCTCCCGTCCCGAATTGATCGTCTGATTCGAGACCACCATCGCTCCCTTACCCACGGCCGTGGGCGAAAGGACCACGCGAATCGCGTCCACAAAGTTCTTGTCGCCGTCGTTGCCGAGCGTGGTGTGCATCCGCTGGGAAT
>CAYWWM010000381.1:2821-3596 GCA_964461735.1 uncultured Solibacteraceae bacterium
CCCCCGCCTGCCGCCACGCCGTTCACGGCCATCACGACGGGCTTGTCGCTCCGGACCAGCAGTTGCAGAAAGAACGCCGTGTCTTCCGACGTGCTCGTCCCGTGCGTCACGATCACGCCCCGGACCCCGGCCTCCTGGATGACGCGGTTGACGGTTCGCGCGATCTCCAGGAAATTCTCGCCGCTCAGCGACCCGCTGCCCACGCGCAGGATGTCCGTCACTTCGAGCTTTACGCTGTCGAGCAGCTCATGGGTCTCGGGGAAGTTCCGGCGAATGTCGGCGATCACTTTTTCGATCGGAACCCTTCCGTCCGGCTGGTTGGCAATGGTTCCCCCCGTGGCAACGATCTTGATAACGGGCTTGGTCTCGCCCTGAGCAAAGCCCAGCGTGGCACACAGCGCGATCAGCCCCGCCGGCACGAGCTGCCGGCGGAGCCGACTCCCAAACTCAGTACGGTTTTGGCTCATTTTGATCCCCTGTCCTTTCCGAAACTGCGTTTCCCGCCTGTCTCCGTTGGCTGAAAGTATACACCGGAACACGTACTCCTCTACCAGGCGTCCCTCCGCAAGGTCATCCTGACGTTTTAGTTTTTGGTGTACACCACACTGCTGCAGGGGCTGTCATCCCGAGGAGTGCCGCGACGAGGGAGCGGCACTTGTAGTTCCCGGCGGGCAAATGGGCCAGCGCCCTGTCGCGGTCTACACCAATCGTAGCAACGCTCTAGCCGCAATGCTGTTCACTTGGGGCCAAAGGAATCATTCGAGGGACGGGTGGA
>CAYWWM010000382.1:0-1888 GCA_964461735.1 uncultured Solibacteraceae bacterium
GCACCTTGTGTAATCGGTTTCGGTAATCTGCTGGTTCGAATGGCAGCGATCTTCTCTGGAATCTTGAAGGGATGTTCTGATGGGGCCTCTCTAGCACGCTCAATCAAATCATGGGTCTGGTTAGGAAAGTCTGGGTGGCGATACTTTAATAGCCCATTACAGAGCAGCAGGATGTTGCTGAAGCTGAACTGCTTTTCTCCTTGAAGCTTTTTTACCGCCTTACTCAGAGCCTCATCCAGCCGCCCAACCCTCCACAGAACAGCGACGATGAAATAACACACGGCGATGTATCCTCTATCCGTAGTCAACCGGTTCAAGGGGGCCGAAACGAAACGATTTTGTTCCCCACGATGGACAGGCTTTCGTAGAAACAAAGGGTGTCTCGACGCGCGTGCGCGGCGTCGTAAGCGGCCTGCATCCTGAGAAGCAGGTCCATGCTTACGCCGAAGGCTTTCTCCAGGCGCAGAGCCATTTCCGCCGACACGGCCGATTTCCCGTTGGTTACGTCGGACAGCGTCGCCCTCCGCACTCCGAGAATCTTCGCCGCGCGCGTAACGGAAAGGCCGAGAGCGCCGATCACATCCTCGCGGATGATCTCGCCCGGATGCGGCGGGTTCTTCCTCGGCATGATCGAAGCCTAGCCGCCATCGTCGTGTTCATACAGCCGCTTCAGACCCTTGTGTGGGAACTTTCCAAGGACCATGCCTGAGCGTACGGTATAACCGTACTACTGTCACGTCAAGCCGTTCTTCGGTCCTCTCGGAACTCTCGGCAGAATTTTCTTGCCTTCGTTCGCTCCCGCGGCCATCCTGAGGAGGCGAAGCTGCTCTGTGCGCAACGCACTGTTTCACGTGAAACAATTCCAGCCGGGTAGCCACGGCAGGCTGTTCTGTGCCGTGGGTTCTGTCACTGCGTCGTAGCTTCCGCTGCGGCCTGCTCGCGCACGTTGCGGCGGTAGAGGCTCACGGCGGAATTGTGCTCGGCGAGCGTGCGGGAGAAGGTGTGGCCGCCTTCGGCGTTGGCCACGAAGTAGAGGAAGTCGCTCCTCTCGGGGCGCAGCGCGGCGGCGAGCGACGCGCGGCCGGGGTTGGCGATCGGGCCGGGCGGCAGCCCGCGGTGCAGGTAGGTGTTGTAGGGCGACGGATGGTCGAGCTGCGCCAGGCGAATCCGGCCTTCGTAGCGGCCTTCGAGCAGCAGCGCGTAGATCACCGTGGGGTCGCATTGCAGCGGAATCCCCCGCCGCAGCCGGTTGTAGAAGACGGCGGCGACCACGGGGCGCTCCGGGTTGAGAGAGGTTTCCTTCTCGACGAGCGACGCCAGCGTCACGATGTCATGGGTGGTGCGGCCAGACTCCCCAGGCTCTCCCGGCTGCAAGGAACTCAGCTCGGCGTACACTTCCCGGAAGCGCCCGACCATGGCGCGCACGATCGCGGCCGGGCGCGCGTGCCGGGGGAAGTGGTAACTGTCGGGGAAGAGATAGCCTTCGAGGTTCTTGGCCAGCGGGTCCAGGTCGGCGATGAGGCTCGCTTCCTCGGTGGCCCACAGAAAATCCTGGCGCGTCGCAAAGCCCTGCTCAGCCACGGCGGCGGCGATCTCGAAGCGGTTGTACCCTTCGGGAATCACCAGGACCTCGTAGGACACGTCGCCGCGGATCAGCTTGTCGAGCACGGCGAGCGGCGAGGCGAGCCCGTCGAAGGAGTACTCGCCGGCCTTGAGCGTGTTGTCAGGGCGGAGGTAGTGCAGCGCCAGGAAGGTGATCCGGCTTCGGATCACGCCGCCGTCTTCGAGCCTGCGCGCGATCTCACGCGTGCCCGCGCCGCGTTCGATATCGAGCAGCACCGGCGCGGCGGCATGGAAGTAAGGGTGCGTGCCGTCGGCGAGGAGCCAC
>CAYWWM010000382.1:1898-3596 GCA_964461735.1 uncultured Solibacteraceae bacterium
GTCCACCGCAACACACTGCAATACCGCATGGAGCGCATCACCCAAATCGCCGCGGCGGCGATGCCCGTCCAAAACAGGCGGTGCCAGGCCGCCGTCATGGCGCAGCCACCTCGGCTGGAGTTTTCATGCGGCGCGTGTCGAGGAAACTCTGCAACAGAATCGTGGCGGCCAACTGATCCACTCTTCCTTGCCTCCTGACTTTATCCGCGCCGGCTGCGTCGAGCATAGCTTCCGCTTCGACGCTGGTGAGGCGCTCGTCCCAGAGCTCGACGGCGACGTCTTCTGGAGCGAGTCGCCTCGCCAGCTCTTGCGCGAACGCGCGGGCCTTGGCCGACTGCGGCCCCGCGCTTCCGTCCATGTTCAGAGGGTTGCCGACCAGGATCCGCGAGACATCGTGGCGACGCGCGAGCGACTCCACAAAGTTCAGATCTTCGCGCTTGTTCCTTCGCGGGGCGGTCGGCAGCCCTTGCGCGGCAAGTCCGAGCGGATCGCTCAGCGCCAGTCCCATGCGCCGGTCGCCGAGGTCAATCGCCAAGACTCGTCCCGTGCCATTTGCCCCCGACTGGTTTTCGGCCTTGCCTGCGGAGTCGCGGCTCGGCCTAGGATTGTGCCCAGAATCAGGATGGATCGTCGCTGGAACGGTTCTGTCCTCCTCAGTGGAACTCGCAGGAAGCCCGCAAGCGGCCTCATCGAAAGTATACTTCCATTTCGTGTATCCAGCCACGTGATGTTCCTCACCGAGGAAGTAGATCCGCGGTTGAAGTCCGGCGAGGTGGTCAGCGCTCCGCAGCCGATCGGAGACAACGTGGGGACGCCCAGCAGCGTGGTATCGCTGGCGAAGCGCTGGCGGTGCTGCTGCCCGAAGCCCGAGGCGTTTCGCCAACTGGCCGAGTTGCCCCAGACGCCCGCCATGGTGAACCATCTGGCGGCGCTCTACCAGGCGCAGAAAGAGTACGAGTCGGCGGAGCAGCTCGACCGAAGGGCCTTGCGGATCGCGGAGCGAACCCAGCGGGTGCCGGGAGAAGTCGCCACCCTCCTCAACCACCTCTCCAGCCTCTTTCCCGAGCAACGCAAGCACGCCGAGGCCGAGTCGCTCTATCGGAAATCGCTCGAGAGGGCGGAGAAAACCTTCGGCCCCAAGCATGAAAAGGCGGCCCGCACCTGCGCAGCCTCGCCGACCTCTACTCGGCCATGGGCAAGAAAGAAATGGCCGCCCCCCCTGCTCGCGCGCCTGAAGGGCATGAGGTAAGGCGTTTCGGGCTCCGGTCAGATCCCGGCGATCCCCGCAGCCTATTCCGAGACCTTCCCTTTGCGCAGGTCGAGCCCCTGCGTCCGCACGCGCTCCGGGAGCACCTTGAAGATGATGCGGATTTCGCCGGGCGGCTTGCGCGGATGCTTGTCCACGCCGAGGTATTTCTTAGCGAGCTTGTCAATGTGCGCGTCGGCGCCCTGCTCGGTGATCTCGACCACGCGCCCCCGCACTTCGATATAACGGTAAGGATTGTCGGGATCGAAGATCTCGAAGGACACGCGTGGGTCGCGGCGCATGTTGTGATGCTTCTGGCGGCCCTTGACCGAATTGAAGACCACGTGCGTGCCGTCGAACTCGCACCACACCGGCGTGACCTGCGGGCGGCCGTCCGGCATGAGCGTCGCCAGGTTCGCAATCGCGGGCCGCTGGAACAAGTCTCGAAACTC
>CAYWWM010000383.1:0-3590 GCA_964461735.1 uncultured Solibacteraceae bacterium
GTTCAGGCGGGATTCACGGGAGTCCGGGACGTGCTGGAGGGCGAGCACAACGTGCTCCAGGCCCTGTCCACGCAGCCGAAACCCGAAGAAATGCTGGCTGGCCTGGGCAGCCGCTATTTCGTCACTGAGACGGCCATCAAGACCTTTTCCGTAGGCTACCCCATACAGGCGGCTTTAGACGCGTTCCTCGCGCTCCACAAGCAGCATAGCCTGAGTGTCCAGAACGTGACCCGGATCGTCGTCCGACTGCCGGAAGACGGCGCTCGCATCGTGGATAATTCCGCCATGCCGGACGTCAACTTACAGCACCTCGTTGCGCTGGCGCTGGTGGAGGGGGAAGTCTCCTTCGAGGACAGCCATTCGCATGCGCGCATGGCGGACCCGCAGGTCCTGGCTGCGAAGCAACGCGTGAGCCTGGTGGCCGATCGCAGCTTGATGGATCCGGACGCGCCGCGCAGCGCCCGTGTGGAAGTGACCCTCCAGGACGGCCGAACCGTGAGCCACTTTACCCGTCATCCTCCCGGCACCAAGGAAAACCCTCTCGACACCGCGGGCGTGAACGCGAAGGTGCGGGACCTGATGGCGCCCGTGTTGGGCAGGGAGCGAACTGAGGCCGTGATCGAGCGCATCAACTCGCTCGAAGAGTTGGACGATATGCGCGCGCTTCGCCCCTTGCTGACGCTATGACGCCATAAACGGGGCACATTGTAAGATCGATGGTTTTCAGGAGTGCCAGCAATTTCCGGTGATACTTGAGAATGTCACTAAGGCTATGAGGGAGCAGAACAGTTCGCAGCTGCGCTAAGAGGTTGCTTGTGATTGGCGAAGGGTTTTCAACCGGTTTCTGCCGCTGCGAACATGCTTGAGCCACGCATTTTTTGCAGTAGCATTAAATCTGTTGGAAATTACATTCGACCCCGCCAAGAGCCGAAAGAATATCGCGGAGCGCTCCCTGCCATTCGAACTCGCGGCGGAGCTCGAATGGAGAACTGCACTGATCGTGGAGGACACGCGCCGCGACTACGGCGAGAGACGCTTGCGCGTATTGGGACTGCTGCATGGACGTCTGCATGCTGTCGTCGTAACGCCCCGCGAGCAAGGATTGCGCGTCATCAGTTTCCGGAAAGCGAATCGAAAAGAGAAAAGATTATATGAGCAGCGCCAAAAGACCGAATCCTGAACGACCTGACGAGGAGAATCCCGAATGGACGCGGGAGGATATGGCGAAAGCCCGACCCGCAGCTGAAGTGCTCCCGAAATTTATTGGCCGGAAGGCGACGCAGGAACTCCTGCGCCCGAGCAGGGGACGGCCCAAGAAGAAGGACCGCAAGGCCAATCAACCACCGCGGATCGACCCGGACGTTCTGGCGGCATATAGGCAGGAAGGGAAGGGCTGGCAGACGCTCATCAATCAAGTATTGCGCGACAACATGCCCCGGCACTCGAAATGAACCGGACGACTCGATCACATGCATGGGAAGCAATCCTTCTGCCACGCCTTCTTCAGGGGGTTGATGGCATGAAGAGAAGCAAGACAGCGTCAATCCGCTTGCCCCGAAAGGGCGCCACCTACGATGAGCTGGCTGATTTCTTCGACCGCCACGACGGTACAGAGCTTCTGAAGCAAGGCATTATGGAACCGAATACGGATCGCAAAACCTGGACAATTGAACATCCGGCTCCCCGTTGGGGCCAAACGGTTGATCGAAAAGCTGGCCCAGCGCAACACGATTCAGGTTTCCGCTTTGGTCCGAATGTGGGTCATTGAGGGTAGCGCCTATTGTATTGCGTTTCTGCTTGCACGGACGAATGTCGAGGCGGGCGGGGGAACAACCGAGCACAATAAGGCGTTGTACTTCGTGAGGGGCGATTATCCGCCCCTCACGCCTGTCGCTACGGATACCTCTACAACCAATGCGATGCGTGGTCTGCTTGTCCCGAGCTTTCCTAGGGGGTTCGCGAGGACACGTAGGCCACGATGTTCATAAGCTCCTCTTCAGTCAGCCGAGCGACCACCGGCGCCATCAGGCCCGTCCACTCTCCTGACCGGGCGCCTGTCTTCATATCCCACAGTTGACGCATCATGTAGCTCGGCGAACGGCCGGCGATGCCGGGGATCGGGCCGAGGCCCTTGAGGTCGGCTCCGTGGCAAACGCCGCACGCGGTGACCTTGCCGCCGCCCGTAGTGACCAGCGCCTCGCCCTTCCGGATGCTGCCGACTGGGACGTACGCGATGAACCCGGACCGCGGGTCCCGCAGAACCTCGGTGTGTTCCGGATTCTCCGGTGTCTCGATGATGCGCTGCCCGATCGGCTCGCGCTCGTTGCCCGCCAGCGGAATCCACATGCCGCCCTGACTGCGCGTCTTGGGGACCGTCTCGGTTTCCACCACCCGGATCCACGGCGTCCACTTCATGGAGCCAAAATACTCGGCCGCCACTCTCATCTCCTCGTCGGTCATGTTCTTTGCGAAGTCGAACATTCGCTGGGTATTGCCTTTGCGCGGCTCCGCGCTTTTCCGTCGGCCCTCTTTGAAATCCTTCAACTGCTGGATGAAATAAGAGACCGGCAAACCGGCCACGCCGGCGTTTTCGGGGCGTCCTTTGCCGTTGGGGTAATGGCACAAGCCGCACGCCCACACGTCAGGCTGCTTGCCGTGAGCCACGACATTGGGCATCTGCGGATGGTCGCCCGGAAACCAATCGGCCGGCCCGAACCGGTCCGCGATCTGCTGCCGCGTGAACTGCGACGTGCTGGGCGGCAGGCTCTTCATGCTGGTGTCCGGCGCAGGCTGAGCGGCCGGAGCGCCCGCCGGCGGGTCCGGGGGAATGGCGTATGCCCAGGGCACCGGCGCTTGCTGGGCCTCGACGGACGTAATCGCTGCTAATGCAAACACGAGCGAACCCATCACAAACCCGATCCTCTTTCTCATAAGACCTCCTCTTTTGTGGCTAACAACACCCCAAACGATTTCCCAGTGTACAAGAATTGCCGGAATCTTGCCAAAAGAATTTCCTGTCGCCCCCTCCTATTGAGGATCGCATTACATAGCGCGGGTCCGTCAGGGCACGACTTCACCTGGATTATTCATGAAGCAGGAGGATTGTCCTCCGGAAGTCGGGTTCGTCTGGATCCATCCCCGCAGGGGATGGACAGGAAAGCCGGGGGTAACGCCCCCGGAAATGGAACCAGAAAGCGAGCCCGACCCTGCCAGGGTCGAACCTGCCGAGCAGGAGTGCGACCCCTTCAGGGTCGGTGGGCCAATGACACTCTGTACCGGGAGCGCTGCTCCCGGCTTTCTTCTGTAGCCCCTGCGGGGCGAACGCAGTAGATGTCGCGGTCTCTTGAGGTTCATGAATAATCCAGGTTCAGTCGTGCCGATGCAGGCTTCTTCACGGAGCGCTTTAGCGCCTGAGGTGAGTCTTTCCAGAAGCTTCAAGAAGACAAACCTCAGCGGCTAAAGCCGCATTGCAGATGATCACTTCCGGCATCCCGGCTAGCCGGGATGCCCTTACGGTCTACCTAATAGTTAACAACCCTAACCCGGCGCAGCCGGAACCAAAAAGGTGTTAGGTGTCAGGTGCCAGGTGC
>CAYWWM010000384.1:0-3579 GCA_964461735.1 uncultured Solibacteraceae bacterium
GGCTGCCGTAGACGTTCGGAATCCCGTAGTGCCGCGCCAGCCGCTCGTTGACGAAGGTGTAATCGGCGTCCAGCAGGTCGAGCACGCTGCGGTCCTCGCGCAGCATGCTCGCAAAGTACAGTTCCGTCTCCTGACGGAAGGCCTCCCGCAAGTTGTCGTCGAAGTAGGGAAAGACTTCCGGATCGGGCGACACCGAGCGCAAATTGCGGAGGTATAGCCACTGCCCGGCGAAATTCTTCACCAGGGCCTCCGAGCGCGAGTCCGCCAGCATCCGCCGCACCTGCTGACCGAGAACCGCAGGCTCCAGGAGCCTTCCGCTCTCTGCCACGCTCAGCAGCTCCTCGTCGGGGATGCTGCTCCAGAGAAAGAACGACAACCGGGAAGCCATCTCCAGGCTGCTGATACTGTGCGCCGTCCCGGGCGCCGCGCCTGCGGGGTCACGTTCCACGCGGAACAGAAACTCCGGGCCGGCCAGAATGCGTTCCAAAGCCGTCTCGATGCCCGCTTCAAAGCCCGCGCGGCTGCGGCCTTCCCGATAGAGGGTGAGCAAAGTTTCCACGTCCTCGCCAGTGACGGGACGGCGGTAGGCGCGATGCGCCAGCGTCGAGAGAATCTGCCTGGCGCAGGGTTCCTCATCAGCGCTGCCCGACGGGGTGCAAACGAAAATCCGCTGGCGGCTCGGCGTTTGCCCCACGCCGGCTGCGGCATACGGCCCGCTGATAGCGACGCTCGCGACGGCGGGCTTGCCGCCCTTGTACTGCGTGAAATCGTACTGCGTCATCCTCTGATAGAACGGCCCTTCCGCCGCCAAGCCTTCGTCGAGGAACGCGATTCCCAGCCGCCGCGTGCCGGCCTTCGCCGGGAAGCGAACTTTCAATGCGTCGTCCGCGTTGCGCTCATACAGCTCTTGCGGGATGTCTCCCTGAGCCGCGGTCGAAAAAACCGGCGCCGACTTGCCCTTGGTGTCGCCTCCCACTGTAAACCGATGGATGTTCGCTCCATCGAGACGCACGTCCAACTGGTGCGCTTCGGCCAGGCCGCGGATAAACTCCCGATGGTTCTTGTGCAGGCGGATCTGGATCTCATACTCCCCGTCGAGCGGGAAATGATGGCGAATCGCAACGCCTCCCCGCGTCCCGAATGGCAGGTCATCGCTCATTTGGGCGTCTTGATAGAGGTATTTCGGAACATCGTACGACTCCACCACGGGACCAAACGAGGCGTCGCCAATCGCCAGGCGGCTGACCTTGCGCGCCGCTGAAAGATATCGCTCCGAAAGCAGCGGAGAAATCGTCAGCACGTCGCCGATATTGTCAAAGCCGTGGCGCGAATCGTCGGCCGGAAGCAGCGCCTCGCCGTCAATTTCGACGGCCAGCAAATCGCGGACCGCGTTGGCATATTCGGTGCGGTTCAAACGCCGGCTGCCGGCATCGCCGGGATTGGGATTGGCCTCGGCGGCACGGTCGAGTTCCGTTTCGAGATAGGTTGCAAAGGCGTCGTAAGCGGCCGGTTCGGGCCGCGGCATCCCGGCCGGCGGCATCGCGCTCGCGCGCAGCTTGCGCAGAACTTTTTCCCAAACCTCCGCATCGCGGCTGACGGCATCCACGTCCGCCGTATCGAGCGTGAGTTCCGCCGTACGCAACCGTTCGTTGTGGCAGGTTACGCAGTAGCGGTCAAGGAGCGACCGATGTGGAGAGGCCTGGGCGGGCGCTTCCTGGCCGGCAGCCGGAAGCGCGGCCACGCCGGCCCACGCGGCTGCCACAAGATACCAGGCCATTTTGGGCATACGTCTACCTCTCCAACTATCTCAACGAATAGTACCAGGAAATCGGTCCGCCCTCCAAGGAAAATTCGGGAGAGAGGTAACGGCGAGGTTAGCCCGGATTTCTCACCGACCAGGCAAGCGCCGGAGGCGCGCCAGAATGTGGCCACGGGCGCAAGCCCGTGGAACCGAGCGCTCGATTCCTCGAGCCCCGGCAGGGGCGAAAGAGAGCATGGAACACCCGGGCTGTCGCCCCTACGGGGCTTGCTTCGATCCCGCTGCCATCCCACGGCTGGCGCCGTGGGCCACAAGCTGACGCCCCTTCCGGGGCTGGTGAGAAATGCGAGGTTAGCTCCTCTTGCTGACACTTGGGCGCTAATTCAATTTTTTCTCAATAAGTAAGCGTTGCGGTTCCGATAAAGCGGAATGGTCAATTGCGTTCCGGCAGAGGCACCAGGTCCAGCTCCGCTCGGGCCGTCATGTCCGCTGTCACCTCGACAGGCAAGCCGAACGTGAGATACCGGGTCTGCGAGACGAAGAGTTTGTAGGCGCCTTTCGCCACCCGCACCTCCGCTACTCCTCGCGCGTCGGTGACGGCCTGGTACGGGTGCATTACCACGCGAGCGTCACGGAGAGGAGTCTGACTGACCTTATCGAAAGCCTCGACCGTCACCCGGTACTCGGGAGGGCGGACGACTCGGACTCCAAAACTGCTGGAGCCTTCCGGGTGCGGGATCCCTGCATCCGATCTGTCCGATTGGGGGCCCTGGACGCTCCACGTGTAAAGGCCCTCCGCCGCCGGGGCTTCGAGTTCTACCTCCGCAACATACAGGCCAGTCGTGCCGGGCCAGAAGTCACCGGGCAGCGTCCCCTTTGCTACTTGGGCCCCTGCGGCATCGTAGATTGCAAAGTCCCGGTTCGTGAGCTGGCAGTCATTAGAGCCCTGGGAGCACTTGATCCCGACCTTCATCCGGAACCGTTCGCCCGCCACAATCGCCGATGGGATATCCCACGCGACGACACTCGCTGTGTGAGGCTGGACCGCGCTTTGCGAAGCCATGTTACCCTATCGCTCTCCCACCAGGGCACGCACTCCGTGATGATCCTCAAATCTGTCGCACTCGCCAGGGCATGGCTTCAACTGGATTATTCATGAACAGAAGCGCCGGAGGCGCGACAGATTATGGCCCACGGCGCAAGCCGTGGGTTTGCAGGCGATTATGCCAGCAAGCCCCGGAGGGGCGACAGAAATCGGGAGGAAACCTGTGCATCGTCTGTCGCCCCTGCCGGGGCTGAAACGCCAGAACCCGTTGTCCCACGGCTCACGCCGTGGGCCACATGCTTCCGCCCCTGCCGGGGCTGTCGTCACCGAATCGTGCCTGACGAACTGCCTCGCCCATCACTAGTTTATCCAAAGCTCAATCGTTGCCCCTGTCAGGATTCCCGGGCGGCGTTCGTGCCTGCGATGTAGCCATGGACGAGGGCTCTGCCGAGCCCATGTTGGTTGCCGCCGCCGCTTGATTCTCCGCCGGAATAGAGGCCGGGGATCGGATCGCCCTGCGTGTCAATGACCTGAGCGCGCCCGTTGATCCGGAGACCTCCATAAGAATCGTGCCAGACCGGATAGACGGTTGCCGCGTAGAACGGCGGCGTGGCGATCTTGTGCATCGGCGCATCCGGTCCGCGCGCGAACTCCGGATCGCTGCCCTTGTCCACGTAGGAGTTCCACTTGGCCACCGTTTCCTTGAGGTACGTCAGCGGCACCCTCTGGAACTCATGGCCCGCTTGGATTTTGGCGGCCAACTCCTCGATCGTGT
>CAYWWM010000385.1:0-3579 GCA_964461735.1 uncultured Solibacteraceae bacterium
TGGCGACGGGAAAACCCGAGAAGGTCGTGGACCGCATCGTGGAAGGCAAGATGGAAAAATTTTACGAAGAGGTTTGCCTGCTCGAGCAACACTTCGTGAAAGACCCGGCGCAGACGGTGGGACAGGTCGTAGCGAGCTGCATCGGGAAACTGGGTGAGAACATCACCGTGCGGCGGTTCTCCCGCTTCAAAGTGGGTGAGAGTTCCGACCGTGCCGCCAGTCCGGCCTGAGCATCGCGCCGGTCCTGGCGCGGGCTCGGGCGCTTGCTTCCACGCCGCTTCCGCGGGGCTTCCACATGGCTGCCACATCCATCTTCAAGCGCATTCTTCTCAAACTGAGCGGAGAAGCCCTGGGAGGCTCCCGGGGATACGGCGTGGACCCGGCGCGCGCGGCGGAGATCGCCCGCGAGATCCGGGAAGTTCGGGACATGGGAGTCGAGACCGCGATCGTGGTCGGCGGGGGGAACATCTTCCGCGGAGTGGCGGAGTCGGCCAAGGAAATGGACCGCGTCTCGGCCGACCAAATGGGCATGCTGGCGACCGTGATCAACGCGCTCGCCTTGCAGGACGCGCTCGAGAAACTCTCGGTTCCGACGCGCGTGATGACGGCGATCCAGATTCATCAGGTGGCGGAGCCGTTCATCCGGCGGCGCGCCGTGCGCCACCTGGAGAAAGGCCGCGTCGTGATCTTCGCGGCGGGAACCGGGAACCCTTACTTTTCGACCGACACGGCGGCGGCGCTGCGCGCCATGGAAATCCAGGCCGACGTAATTATGAAGGCGACGAAAGTGGATGGCGTGTTCGACGCCGATCCCGCGCGCGTGAAGGACGCCAAGATGTTTTCCGAGGTGACCTACTACCAGATGATCGCGCAAAACCTGGCGGTGATGGATTCGACCGCGATCTCCCTCTGCCGGGAGCACAATCTCCCGATCATCGTGTTCAACCTGAACGTCCCGGGCAACATCGCGCGCGTCGTCCGGGGCGAGAAAGTCGGCTCGCTCGTAAGCGGAGATTGAGTTGATGGGAGTAGGGATGGGACAAACATAACGGAGTAGAAGTGGCGAGTGGGGTTGCGTTTCCCCTATTCCCTACTCCCCATGCCCCACTCCCCATTCTGAGCCGGGGTGACCGAAGATGACGCAAGAAGCGATCAAAGAGGCCAAACAACGGATGGAAAAAGTGGAGGCGGACCTGCGGGCCGAGCTCGCCACGGTGCGCACCGGGCGTGCCTCGGTGGCCATCCTGGACCACGTCCGCGCGGATTACTACGGAACCCCGACCCCGATCAAGGAGATGGCCAAGGTGTCGGTGGCCGATCCGACCACGCTGGTGGTGCAGCCGTGGGACCCCTCGGTGCTGCCGCAGGTGGAAAAAGCCATTCGCAGCGCCGACCTGGGCCTCAATCCGATGAGCGACGGAAAGCTCCTGCGCGTGCCCATCCCTACGCTCACCGAAGAGCGGCGCAAAGAGATGGTGAAACACCTGCACAAGATCGTCGAGGCCCATCGCACCTCCGCTCGCAATATCCGGCGGGATACTAACGAGGGATTTAAGAAGCTGCTCAAAGACAAGAAAATCGCCGAGGATGAAGAACACCGCGCCCTCGACGAAGTCCAGAAACTCACCGACCAGACCATCGCGCGCCTCGACGAGATGAGCAAGAACAAAGAAAAGGAAATCCTCACCGTGTAGGAAGGGTAGCTCTGGAGGCGGGCCGGCTTGCAAGGCAAGGATGACCGCTCCCAATTGGAGCAGCGCCCAAGCTACGCGTTCAGTGTTTCGGATTTCTGCGCATGTGGGCGCCTCGGTGGTCATTTACCACACGCGGTCCGCGGTTGCATCCCGTCGCGCAGTTCTGCGATGATGAGCTCTCATGCCTCCGAGTAATTCGAACACCCCTTCCCTGGCCTTGTCCGGCGTGCGGGTTCTGGCCTTGGAGATTTCCGTCTCGGGGCCGCACTGCACGCGGATTCTCGCGGACATGGGCGCCGAAGTCATCAAGATCGAAAAACCGGGCGAAGGGGACTTGATCCGCCACTGGGACTCAGCGGTACGGGGACTCTCTTCCGGTTTCGTTTGGCTCAATGGGAACAAGCGCAGCTTCGCCGTAGATATCAAGAAGAAGGCCGGCCTGGAAGCGATCCGCCGCCTGGCCGAGCGCGTGGATGTGTTCCTCGAAAACTTCGCGCCGGGTGTGGTCGAGCGTCTGGGACTGGGAAGCGCCGAGTTGTGCGCCCGAAATCCGCGCCTCGTCTATTGCTCGGTCTCCGGGTATGGGCAGGATGGCCCCTACCGCGATATGAAAGCCTACGACCCGCTGATTCAGGGCGAAGCGGGAATCATCGCCACCACCGGCTACCCCGATCAGCCGGCCAAGGTTGGCATTCCCATCGCGGATCTGGCTTCCTCCATGTACGCTGCCGTGGGAATTCTGCTGGCCCTTTACCAGCGGGAGCGAACCGGCCGTGGCCAAGTGATTGACATCTCCATGTTCGAGTCCATTCTTTCCTGGCTGGGGTATTTCCCACACCACTACTGGCACCGCGGCGAAGAGCCGCAACGGATCGGCATGCGCCACCACCTGGTCACTCCGTACGGGCCGTACCTGGCCGGCGACGGCGTGTACGTGTCGCTGGCCGTGGGCACTGACCAGGCTTGGGAGGTCTTCTGCCGGGAAGTGGTCGAGCGCCCCGATTGGCTCCAAGACGCGGGATTCCGAACCGTAGAAGCGCGCTGCCGGAATCGCGCGGTCCTCGAAGACCTCATCGAGAAACTTTTCCTCGAACATCCGCACGACGAATGGCTGCGCCGCTTGGAGAAGAGCCGTTTGCCGTATGGAGAAGTCCGAGGCATCGCGCAGGTGCTGGCGCATCCGCAGGTCCTCGCCCGTCGCATGATCCGGGAAATCGAATCGCCGGTGGGACGCGTTCCCGTCATCGCCAGCCCCTTGCGGCTTTCCAACAGCCCGGCGCGCTACGACCCCATCCCGGCCTTAGGACAGGATACGGAAGCCATCCTGCGCGAGCTCGGCGACAGTCCCGAGGAAATGGAAAAGTTGCGTTGAGATGTAGCCACAGAGCGAAACGACATCTAGATGTCGTTTCGGAGAGCACGGAGGGAAGAAGATAGAAGATAGAAGTCACAAGCAAAGATAGAGACCAAGCATCCAGGGCGTCATCCCGAGTCCGCAAGCGCGGGCGGCGGACCGGCACTTCTTCGGAATTCGGAATTTGGAATTCGGCATCCTGCCTTTTCAATTCTTCTTCTCTGTGCCTCTGTGGTAAAAATTGTATTACGCCGTGAGTGACAATCTCTACAACCTGCTGCGGGAACAATTTCCGCGAGACCTCTCTCGGACGTTCTTGGAGACGGACACTGGCGTGGCGTACTCCTACCGGGATCTCGACCGGCAGACCGCGAGCTACGCTGCTTTTTTCACGCAGGCGGGCTTGGCGAAAGGCGACCGCCTGCTGGCGCAAGTGGACAAGTCGCCGCAGGCGCTGCTGCTGTGTCTCGCGTGCAATCGCGCCGGCCTGATTTTTGTTCCCCTCAATCCCGCGTATCGAAAGACGGAGCT
>CAYWWM010000386.1:0-3575 GCA_964461735.1 uncultured Solibacteraceae bacterium
TGATCGGAACAAACTCCTCGTAGAGCTTGGCGCCGCAGCGCTCGCAGTACCACTGGAAGCCGTCGAGCTCGCCCGGGGCGCGCTGGCGCTCGATCACCAGGCCAACGCTTCCGGCGGGCCGTTGCGGCGAATGCGGCACTCGCGCCGGCAGCAGGAAAATCTCGCCCTGCCGGACGGGGATGTCGCGCGGCGCGCCGTTTTCCACCACCTTCACGACAATGTCCCCCTCCACTTGGTAGAAAAACTCCTCGCCCTCGTCCACGTGGTAATCCTTGCGCGCGTTCGGCCCCCCGACCACCATTACGATGAACTCGGCGTCCTCGAAGACCAGCTTGTTCCCCACCGGCGGCTTCAGCCACTGCCGGTTCTCCTCGATCCACCGCTTCAGGTCAATGCTCGCCAGCCTGCTCATGCGTCCCCTCTCAACAAATTCGCTCCTGCTGGTATTGTGATCGCAATTCGGTTTCAAGGAAAGCAGGTGCAACCAGGGAACGCTTTCCGCGCCTCCTGTCGGAAAGCTCCGGGCCGCGCGCGAAGCCGTACGGCGGGTTCTTCTCAGGACAGATCAAACAACAACAACTCCGCCGGCGAATCATTCATCGCTCGTAGCGCAAGCACTTCTTCCTGGCTCACGCCCGCGCCGTCGCCTGCTTTCATTGCTGCGCCGTTCAACGTCACGCCGCCGCGCGCCACCTGCACCCAGGCATGGCGGCCCGCCTTGAGATGGTGTGTCGCCTCTTGCCCGCCTTTCAACCGCGCAGCGTAGACCTCGGCGTCCTGATGGATCGTCACCGCGCCGTCCCGACCGTCGGGCGCAGCAATCAGGCGTAACCCGCCATTGACTCCTTCGATTGCTTCCTCGATGGGAATCCGTTTCTGTTCGTATCCTGGATCGAGCCCCAGCCGCGCCGGCGTGATCCAGATTTGCAGCAGATGCACCGGCTCCGTGGCCGACGGATTGTACTCGCTGTGCGTGATGCCGCGCCCCGCGCTCATCCGCTGCACGTCTCCCGGACGGATCACCGAACCGGTCCCCAGGCTGTCGCGGTGTTCGAGCGCGCCTTCCAGGATGTACGTGATGATCTCCATGTCCCGGTGCGGATGCATCGGAAATCCCTGGCCGCCTTCGACCCAATCTTCGTTCAGGACGCGCAGGTGCCGGAATGACATGTGCCGCGGGTCGTAATAGCGGTCAAAGGAAAACGTGTGGAAGCTGTCCAGCCACCCGAGCTTCGATCTGCCACGCTCCGAACCCGGCCGCAGTTGAATCATGGCGTCCTCCGCTGTTCCCCACTCCCCACTTTGCACTTAGCTTAGATGCTCCGCCCGCCGGAGCGATTCTTCCGTGTTCTTGGCACAACACCACCAGGCACGAAGTTGAAGAGTGACTGCCCCAATGCTCACGTCTCGATCACAAGGACCGTAGGCACTCAGAGGACATGATGATTCACATTAAAAGCCGCAGCGTGCCTGCGCTTCGCGGTGTTTTCAGAAGAATAGCCCAAAACCTGCGCATTTGGGGCCTTTTTCGGCCTGTGGAAAAAAATGTGGAAAACTTCGGCCGTACCCGCCAGGTGACTATGCCTCAGGAATGGGGAAAATCATGACCATCTGGTTACAGGTTTGCAAGTTGTTGATTGTATTAAGCGTGCTGAAGGGAAGTGGGAAATTCCTTACATTTTTTGGCCCTCTTAGCGCCGCTCACGCCGTTTGCCCGATTCGCGCACTTTTGCACAATTTTGCAGCAGAACGATGCCACGAAACGCCTGATTTTAGCCTGTTCCGCGCGGGGTTCCTGAGAGGGTACGCGCGGCACGAACAAGCAGGCTAGGGTTGGGAGACACCGGGCCTCGCCAGGAACGCTTGCAGACGGCCCCGCAGCGACTGCGGCACTTCGGCTTCAACCTCGATCGAGCCGCCGGAGTCCTGGCGGCGCAGCACGCGCCCGAACTCGTAGACCCAGGAAAGCTCTCGTCCCTGGCGCTGCTCGAATCGCAGCCGCACCCGCTCGACGGGGTCCACCGTCAGGCGGCGGTCCATGGCGAGCAGCAGTTCGTCCAAGCCCTCTCCGGTCAGCGCAGAGATCGCAACGGCCGCTTCTCTCGGCTGCAACGCCGCGCGGTCATTTCCCGACAGCAAGTCCACCTTGTTCCAAACCTGGAGCATCGGCTTGTCGAGCGCGCCGATTTCTTCGAGCACTTTTCGCACGTCTTCCTCCTGCTGCGCCCGGCTCGGCGAGGAGCAGTCGGAGACCAGCAGGATCAGCGCCGCCTCGGCCACTTCTTCGAGCGTCGCCCGGAACGCCTTGATGAGCGTATGCGGCAGATGGCGGATGAAGCCCACGGTGTCGGAGAGCAGGACGCGGCGGCGCGACGGCAGCTCCAGCAGCCGCAGCGTCGGATCGAGCGTCGCGAACATCTCCGGCGACGCCGTCACGTTGGCCTGGGTGAGCCGGTTGAACAGCGTGGACTTGCCTGCGTTGGTGTAGCCGGTGATCGCGACGGTGGGAATGGGAACCGTGGAGCGCCGCGAGCGCCGCTGCATCCGCTGGCGGCGCACGGTTTCGAGCGACTCTTCGAGCAGCGCGATGCGACGGCGGATGCGCCGCCGGTCCATTTCGAGCTGCGTTTCTCCAGGACCCCGCGTGCCGATGCCGCCGCCCAGGCGCGACATCTCGACCCCGCGCCCCGCCAGGCGCGGCAGCAGGTAGGTGAGCTGCGCCAGCTCGACCTGCAACTGCCCTTCGCGCGTCCGGGCGTGCCGCGCGAAGATGTCGAGGATCACCTGCGTGCGGTCCACCACGCGGCGTGCGGTGACGCGCTCGATGTTGCGCTGCTGGGTGGGCGTCAGGTCGGAATCGAAGATCAGCAACTCCGAGCCGCTCGCCGCGAGCAGTTGCTTGATCTCGTCGAGCTTCCCGCGCCCGAGCAGCGTGGCCGGGTCGAGCCGCTCGCGGCTCTGCATCACCGTGTCTTCGATGACGGCGCCCGCGCTCCGCGCCAGCTCGGAAAGCTCCTGCAAGGAGTCTTCCATGCCGGGCGAAGCGGGCAGGTCGGGGTCCGGCGAAGCGGGCCGGCGCGACGCACCTTTCGCGCGCACTCCCACCAGGATCGCGCGTTCTCGGGAGCCGGATGCGGGAATTGCTAGGCCTCCGCTGCCTGCACCGCCGCGGGTGCGGACGACGCCGGGCGGGAAGCAGCAACCGAAGAGATGGCGTGCTTGAAAATCAACTGCTCCTGGCTGTTGCTCTCCAGGACGATGGCGTACTTGTCAAAACTCTTGATGCGGCCGGACAATTTCGTTCCGCCCAGCAGCAGGATTGCGACGACGATGCGTTCCTTGCGCACATGGTTCAAGAACGAGTCCTGAATGTTTTGCAGGGGCTTATCCATCTTATCCATGGGATGGGGGTCCTTCCGAGGGGCGTCAGGCATGGGAACCATTGTACTTCGCCGCCTCGCCCTCCGCAACAGCCTGTCCGGTGGTCAGAGCCGCGAGCGTAAGCGACCGGGGGTTGCCCGTGGGTGTGGAACCGTTGGCACGAAGACGAGCCCCCGCTTGCTCCCGCGCGCGGC
>CAYWWM010000387.1:0-3559 GCA_964461735.1 uncultured Solibacteraceae bacterium
AATCTGATGGCCGGACGCACTGTGGTCGTGATTGCCCACCGGCTCTCGACGGTGCGGCGGGCGGACCAGATCGTGGTGCTCGACCAGGGCCGGATTCGGGAGCTCGGCACGCACCAGGACCTGATCCGCCGCGGGGGCATCTACCAGCGGCTCCATGAATTGCAGTTTGCCGACGATATCGAGCCGGTGAACCGCGACGCCCCGCAGGGGTTGTGAGACTCAAATGTTTTTTGAAGACAAGTCGTCAGTGCACGGCTCGTCAGGGCATGGCTTCAAGCCATGCCGATCAGGACGCTTTTGGAAATGGGCTTTAGCCCCGGAGGGATGTTTTCATCACTCCGGGGGAAAACACGAACCTCAGCGGCTAAAGCCGGATTGATTCGAGACTGACGGCGGCACGACTGGAGTCGTGCCCTTACGAACATTATGCCCGCTTCCGAACCAGCTTCGCACAGTCCCCGCTCCCTCATCCGTTCCATGACCGGCTACGCTGAGACCGTTGCGGAGCGCGACGGATTGGTTCTGACGGTGAGCCTGCGGAGCGTCAACCATCGCTTCCTGGATCTCCACGTTTATCTGCCCGAGGCGCTCCAGTCGCTCGACGCCAAGATTCGCCGCGAGGTCCAGGAGCGGAACCCGCGGGGCCGCTTGGATTTGAAGTTGATCGTGGAGGGCGCCACGCAGGCGACTCCCAGCGTGGACGAAGCGCTGCTCGGCCGCTACGTCGAGCTGTTCCGGCGGCTGGGCGGGCGGTATGGCCTCTCGGGGGAAACCGATCTCGCTACGCTCTGCCGCTTGCCGGGCGTCATCAACATCGGCGCCCCGGGCGCGGAAGGACGCGACCTCGCGGAAAGGCTGGAAGCTCCGGTGTTCGATGCTCTCCGCGAGACTTTGAAACGCTGGGACGAGATGCGGGCAGCGGAAGCGCGCTTTCTGGTCGAAGATATGGCGACTCGTGTTCGGAAGATCGAAGAGGCAGCCGGAGGTCTCGCCGGGCGGCACGCCGAGGTGGTCGTGTTGGCTCAGAAACGGTTGCAGGAGCGCTTGCAGGCGCTGCTCGGGCAGTCGGGGATGGATCCGGCGCGGCTCGCGCAAGAGGCGGCGGTGCTCGCCGAGCGCACCGACTCGACCGAGGAAATCCTGCGCCTGAAGGCCCATGCGGAACGCTTCGCGCAGACGCTCCAACAGGAAGCCGACATCGGCCGCAAGCTCGATTTCCTGCTCCAGGAAATGCATCGCGAGGTGAACACCTTCCTGGCAAAAGCGGCGGGCCTCGGCGAAGGCAGCCTGGCTTTGACCGACACCGCGCTCGAAATCAAGGGCGAGGTCGAGAAGCTGCGGGAGCAGGTGCAGAACTTGCAGTGAGGAGAGTCCCAGTGTCCAAGGGAACCAATAGGTCCGAGGCGGCGTTGAGATCATGGAAGACGCGCCGAATCAGGGATGCGTGGCGAAAGGCGCACATTGCAGAGGCCGCCAGCAAAGATGCATTGCAACTCTATTTGAAGGAGCGGGGCTGGCGCGTCGCTTTTTTCGAGGGAAAGACGCGGGCTCCCCGCACAGGCATCATTGATGCCATCGCATACCGTCTTGGCCGCAGACAACCGGATCGCCTAGATTTGAGGTTGATTCAGCTTAAGGGCGGAAACGCTGGCGTTACAGCCCGAGAGATCGCGCGATTGAAAAAGGCCGCTGCGGATGTAAAGGCTCAGTGGCTAATCGCTGCTTACGATTCCGATGGGAAGGCACTTCAGTTCATGCCCGATGAGCCAGCAACGCAGTTCTAAGCCGCATTTTGCATTACGCGAGTCCCGCTCAGCGGGACGACAGATTCTAGCCCAGCACGTAAGTGCTGGGAAAGCGGAGGACAAGCAGCCGAGCCCCGGAGGGGCGACAGAACGCTTGCTTCGGCAGTCAGTCGGAAGTGTATTCTTTCGCCCCTTCCGGGGCTTGTTCGCAACCACCTCGGTTCCCAGGGCAGACGCCCTGGGCCAGAATCTGTCGCGCCTTCGGCGCTGTGATAGTGGTGAGAATGTTCCTCTATCTCAATGGATCGCTGCCGCCCTTGGCAGGGCGGAATCCTGTATAATCCTGTATACTAATGAAAACGGGAGTATTCATCATCTCGGCTCCCTCTGGCTCCGGGAAGACGACGCTGGTGGAGCGGTTGCTCGGGGAAGTGGCGGGGCTGCACTTTTCGGTGTCCTACACGACCCGGCAGCGGCGCGGGCAGGAGCAGCATGGCCGGGAATATTTTTTCGTCGGGCGGGAAGAGTTCCGGGAAATGATTGCGCGGGAGGAGTTCCTGGAGTGGGCAGAGGTGGTGGGGAACTACTACGGAACCTCGCGGCGGTTCCTGCTGGAGGCAGAACGGGAAGGAAAAGATTTGCTGCTCGACATTGACGTCCAGGGCGCGGCGCAGGTGAAGCAGAAGCTCCCGCACGCCGTCTCGATTTTCATTCTGCCGCCGTCGCGCAGCGAGCTCGAAGAGCGGCTGCGGCGGCGCGGCGAAGACGCCGAGGACGTAATCCAGAAGCGGCTCCGCAACGCGGGCCGCGAAATCTGCGGTTATGACCACTATGATTACGTATTGATCAACGATCTGCTGGAACGCTCTGCCGCGCGGTTGCGGTCCATCGTGCTGGCGGAGCGCTGGCGGCTGCGGGCCGCCGTCGCAGTAGAAGAGGCGCCCGAGGCGATTGGGCGCGCGCAGGAGCAGGCGGAAAGCTGCCGCAAGGCGCGCGTCGAGCCCCGGATCGCGCCGATTCTCAAAAGTTTTGGACCCGCAGAGGAGGCGAGTGGATGACGGAATTGACCGAAACCAATGTCGTGGACAGCAAGTACCGCATGATTCTCATGGCGGCGAAGCGCGCCCGGCAGTTGCAGGGCGGCGCCAAACCGATGGTCCACACCACGTCCCACAAGACCACCCGCGTGGCGCAGGATGAGCTGAAGGCCGGCGTGCTGAAGTTCGAGTACCTGCACCGGGTGGGCGCGGAACCGGTTCCCAAGGATCCGCCGCCTCCGCCCCCCAAAGGCAAGAAGCAGGAGAGGTAAGGGAAGCGATGCAAGTTGCTCTCGGCGTCACCGGAGGCATTTCCGCTTATAAAGCCGCGGAGATCGTGCGCGAGCTCCAGCAGCGCGGGCTCGAGGTGCAGGTCATCCTGACCGCGCACGGCCAGGAGTTCATCCGCCCGCTCACGTTCGCCGCTTTGACCGGAAAGAAAGTCATCACGGAGATGTTCGGCTCCGGCGGGCAGGAAGCCGGCAAAGAGGCTAACATCGAAAGCGCCATCGAGCACATCGCCGTGGCGCAGGCGATTGACTTGCTCGTCGTGGCTCCCGCCACGGCCAATTGCCTGGGGAAGTTCGCCCACGGCGTCGCCGACGACTTCTTGACCACGCTTTATCTCGCGACCCAAGCGCCTGTCATCGTGGCCCCGGCGATGAACGTGAACATGTGGGAGCATCCCGCCACGCGCGAAAACGTCGAGCGGCTGCGGCAGCGCGGCGTGCGCATCGTCGAGCCGGACGCCGGGTATCTGGCCTGCGGCATGACCGG
>CAYWWM010000388.1:0-3521 GCA_964461735.1 uncultured Solibacteraceae bacterium
GCCGATTCCGCCGAAGGTTTCCAGGCGTTCAAACCCGTGAACGACGGTCCGCAGCGCGCAGGTCGCGGAGGAGGCTACCCGGCTGTCTACTTCGTCAGGAACTTTCACGGGACGGCAGTCGGGGAGAACGTAGCAATAGTCGGCGAAACCGCCGCAGAGGAACGGATACTTCTCGGCGCTGCGCCAACCGTTCATGCGGGCGTAGGGGCAGAGCGTCGGCTGGCGCGCAATGGCGCAATAGTAGCACTTGCCGCACCAGGGGTAAGCCCAGACGATGCGGTCGCCGAGAGCGAGCGGCGCGTCCGAGGCGTCGCGGACGACTCCCTCGCCGAGCGCAACCACGCGGCCCACCATCTCGTGGCCGAGACCGACGGGCCACTCCGGCTGCAAGTCGCCTTCCCAGATATGAACATCCGTGCCGCAGACCGTCGCCGCTTCCACCTGGACAACCATCGCGCCCGGCTCCGGCGGCAGTATCTCGATCTCGCGGATTTCCACCCGCCGGCGCGGGGCCGTCAGCACGGCGGCGCGGCTGGTTTTGGGCAGATCGGCCATGGCAATAGAGCTTCGTTAAGCCCGATGAATCCGCTCGCCATCCAATTGGGGAGGATAGGGAGAACAGTCAATTTGAACGCGGAAATTCTCAAAGAAACCTCGCCTGCCCAGCAAGCCGCCGACGGCCAGGTCCCATGAAAATCCTGCCATCGTTTCAAACTGCTCCGTTCCAATCTGAATCTTTACTTTGTGGAAATAGAAAGGTGCGGAAGGCGGATTCTGTCCCCCGACGACTCCCCGGAGAGTGTCTTCGATCCCGTCTTCGATCCTTTGTATTCCCAACGTCTGGCCAATGCTCGCATGAAACATGCAGGAAGGGGAACCAGAATCCACAATCGCTTCGATTCTGCGGCTGGGAGCGGAATGCCTGTAGATGATCCGGACTGGAAGAACCGGGAGCCAGTGGAACGTTTCGTTCCGAAAGGCCGGATGCGGAGTGTCCTTGGTCGGCCAAGCTCGACAGTCCAATCTCAAGGGAGCAACACCAATTCAGTCCAGTCGGATGGCACCTTAACCACGAGCGGATCAGTAACACCGGCCTTCTCAGCGTTGGAAACAGCCTCGCCGTAAGTTGTTCCATAAGCAACCACGCGGCCTTCGTCTTCCGAAAAAGCAACCCATCCGTCTGGGGGAGCCTGCAATAGGGCCTCGACTCTCTCTTCCGGACGCATCTTCATAAGCACTCCATGGCCGCGTTCTGGGATCGCTTTCAATTCGAGCCAGCTTGGGCGAATGTCCCTTGTATATTCTACCCCCACGACGGCATGAAAGAACAATCCCGATTTCGGAGTTCAGGGCTCCGTGTTCTGGAGCTTCTTCAGCTTTTCGAGCAGCGTGGTGCGTTTCATGTTGAGGAGGACGGCGGCGCGGCTGCGTTTGCCGTCGGAGCGGCGGAGGGCTTCTTCGATGAGCGCCTGTTCGAAACCCGAGACGAGCTGGTTGAAATCGGCGCCTTCGGGGGGGATCGTAACCGGCGGCAGCGACTCCTCCGGGCCTGCCGTCCGACCGATCACTGGGAAGTCCTGCGGCAGGAGGTACTCGCGCTTGGCGGCGAGGATGACGGCCATCTCCAGGGCGTTCTCGAGCTGCCGCACGTTGCCCGGCCAATCGTAGACGGCGAGCGCCTTGAGGGCTTCCTGGGAAATCTGTTTCGGCGGCAGACCTTCCCGGTTGCAAAACTCCTCAAGCAAGTAACCCGCCAGCAGCGGGATGTCGTCGCGCCGCTCGCGCAGCGGAGGCAGAAAGATGGGAAACACGTTGAGACGGTAGTAGAGATCCTGGCGGAACTCGCCCGCCTTGACGCGCTCGTCGAGCTTCAGATTGGTGGCAGCGATGACCCGCACGTCGAGGCGGATGGTCTGCGAGCCGCCGATGCGCTGAAACTCGCGCTCCTGCAGCACGCGCAGCAGCTTGCCTTGCAGATCGAGCGGCATGGCGCCGATCTCGTCGAGGAAGATCGTTCCCCGGCTGGCCTGCTCGAAGCGCCCGATGCGGAGCTGCTGCGCGTCGGTGAAAGCGCCCTTCTCGTGGCCGAAGAATTCGTCTTCCATGAGCGTCGCCGGAATGGCGGCGCAGTTGACCGCCACCAGGGGATAGTCCTTGCGGGGGCTGTGGTGGTGGATGGCGCGGGCGACCAGCTCTTTGCCGGTTCCGGTTTCGCCTTGGATCAGGACGGTGGTGCGCATGGGGGCGACACCCGCGGCCAGCTCCTTGACGCGCTCGATGGCGGGGCTTCTGCCCACCAGGTCGCCGAATTCCCTCTCCGCGCTCTCCCCGTCCCAGGCGCGGCTCTGGTAGCGCCACTTGCGCTCTTCGAGCGCCCGCTGCACGCGCACCAGCAGCTCGTCCTTCAAGAACGGCTTCTGGATGTAGTCGCAGGCCCCCAACTTCATCATGTTGACGGCGTTGCCGATGTCGCCGTAGCCGGTAGCCACGATCACGATCAGGTCGGGGTAAAGAGCCTTGGCTTGACGGAGCAATTCTTCTCCGTCCATGCCCGGCAAGCGCAGGTCGGTGATCAGGATGTCGTAGACGGAGTCTTTGACCTTCTGGGCGGCTTCTCTGCCATCCGCCGCTGAGTCCACTTCGAAGGCGAGTTCCTGGAGGGCAGTCGCGAGCAGGGCGCGGAGACTGGCGTCGTCCTCGACAATCAGGACGCGCGGCTGGGTCAAATCCCGGTTTGGAGTCATCGTTCTGCTTCTACCCAGCGTTTCAAGCTCCGCGGCCAGAGCGAATAGACCAGTTTAGGCCTACCCTTAGAGATAGAAAAGAAAAAAGAAGCCTTCCCTCCCGCGATGTGATGTGCTTTTTGGGTTGGCTTGCCGTTCTTGTAGTGGTATGCTGTGGTGGAAATGCTGGGATTGGGGTGGGTGTCCGAATCAGGGGACCCAAGGCATCGAGTCTTTTGCAGTGAGCCGATTCGCTAACAGCAACGCACATGCGTTGACATAGGAGGCTGTGATGACAAAGGTCAAGTTGTCGTTGTGTTCTGTTTTCACCGGAGCGGGCGTGGTCTTGCTGTTCGCCGCTTCGCTGGCCGTGGCCCAGTTGACCACGGGAAACATCTCCGGCGCAGTCACCGATCAGTCCGGCGGCGCCGTGCCGGGCGCCAGCGTTACGCTGCGCAACGTCGAGACCGGCATCGCGCGCGAGACCGCTACCGGCGCCAACGGCCGCTATGAGGCGCCGAATCTTCCGCTCGGCAACTATGAGGTCAGTGTCTCGCTGGCGGGGTTCCGAACCAGCGTGCGCGCCGGCATCGAGATTACGGCGGGCCGCAACGCGGTGGTGGATCACGTCATGCAGGTCGGCGAGGTGACCCAGACCGTGACCGTCACCGGCGAAGTGACCTTCGTCGAGACCACCTCCTCCACGGTGACGCAGTTGGTGGACGAGCGCAAGGTGGAGGAACTTCCCCTTGCCGGCCGCGACCTCACGCAGTTGACGTATCTGCAAGAGGGCGTGCT
>CAYWWM010000389.1:0-3520 GCA_964461735.1 uncultured Solibacteraceae bacterium
GCGGGTAGCACGCCACGTGGTTTGTGCCGTCGGTTTTTCACCGGAACACGTATGGAAATTACCCACGGCATGAAAAACATGCCGTGCCTACCGCTGCAAGACAAAATCCACTTCATACATCGCGTAGAGCGCCGGCCGCAGGCCGAGCCGCTCGTACACTTGTTGGGCGATTCGATTCTCTTTGCTGACGTAGAGCCGCACGCCACAGATGTCTCCCCGCGTCTTCGCTTCTTCGAGCACGTGCTCGTAGAGCCGCCGGTACACGCCTCGCCCTCGAAATTCGGGTTGTACGTAAACGCTCTGGAGCCACCAAAACGTGGCGTTGCGCCAATCGCTCCACTCAAACGTCACCAGCATCTGCCCAACGACGCGGCCGTCCACCTCCGCCACGGTATAGAAGCCCTTGGCCGGGTCCCGGAGCACCGCTTCCACGCCTTGCCGCAGGCGCGCCCGGTCGAGCTCCAGATTCTCCGTTTCGCGGGCGATCGCGGCGTTGTACCCGGCAATCGCCTCCGCGTCTGGTGGCGTCGGACGCCGAATTTGGATGTTCATGTCCAAGACTTCTCCTCACTGATTCTCAAAGCTGCATCCCAATCCTTACTTCTTGCCTTCACTCCCAACTCCTGGATCAGAAAGCGGATGATTTCTTCCAGCGTTACCTGCCCGGTTGGAATATGAACCCGCGAGAGATTCATGCGCCTCGTGCCGCAGTCCAGGAAGAGCGGAAGATGCAGGTGGCTCTGCGGATGCAACGTGTCCAGAACTTCGCGCGACTTGTATTCGAATCGGAAGTACCAGTCGGATGCAAGGTCCGGTCCCCCTTGCATCCAATAGCTGTATTCGAGCGTTCGCAGGCTCCAGTTCCTCTTCCGATCTCGGGCGACAGCTATATGTTGGGATAGAGCCAGATGCCACGGTGCAGGCCTCAGCGGGATAGCCCTTGGATCGCCCATTTTCCCGCCGAGCGAGATTCTGGCTCTCCATTGGATCGGCGATTTCTCCATGATGAACTGAGAAACCGGCGCATCCGTTACCGTGGAGTTGAGCTGACTTGCGATGTACTGGCGGAATTCCTTGATGATTTTGTCCGGGTTGGAACCAGAGAAGCCGGGCAAGGTTGCGCCCTAACGAAGAAGCATATTAGTCAGGATAGAAAGATCGTCCCAGATGAAGTTATCACCGGCTTGGCCGTTTTCAATTCGCTCCATGGCTTCTTGTCCGGACAGACCCAGCCTTTTCCGCGCTATCGTATCAATCAGCTTGCGCAGATCGTTCTCATCCCCCTTAACCACTTCCCCGCGGATTCGTGGTTTTCGTCCGTTGCGCTTCATTGCCTTTTCTCTCCTGGAACCCATCCTATCCGCAGCCGTCCCTGTGCGTCAAGCGTCGGACATGTCTGCGCCTGGCCATAACGCACTGCGGGTAATCCGCGAGATGCTTGGTGTGCCGCAGAGCATCATGGCGGCTTCCAGTTCCAGGCGCAGGATTCGGACAACTTGCTCAACGCCCTGCGACCCGGCTACGCCCAGGCCCCACAAGTACGGCCGGCCGATCAGTATGGCTTTGGCTCCGTGGGCCAGCGCCTTGATGATGTCGGTCCCGCGCCGGATGCCGCCGTCGAGCAGGACCGGCACGCGCCCTTCGACCGCCTCCATCACCCTTGGCAGCGCTTCGATGGTGGCCGGAACGGTATCGAGGTTGCGTGCGCCGTGGTTTGACACGATGATCCCGGAGGCGCCGTGCTCGCACGCCAGACGCGCGTCGTCGGGCGACAGGATGCCCTTGAGCACCACCGGCAGCTTCGTCAGGGAGCGAATCCACGCAATCGTCTCCCAGTTGATGGCGGGATCGAGGATGCTGTAATTGCCGCCGCCCTCGAAGTGCCCCATCGTCGTGACCGCCATCCCGAGCGCCTTCAGGTTGGCGCGCTCGATGCCCGGCGGGAGGTGGAACCCGGCGCGGCGCTCGCGGTCGCGCATGCCCAGGATGGGCGTGTCCACGGTGACGCAGAGGGCGCGGCAGCCGGCCGCTTCGACGCGCCCGATCAGGTCGCGCGTGAACGCGCGGTCGGGATTGACGTAGAGCTGGAACCAGAGCGGCACTTCGGCGGCGCCGGCGATCTCCTCGACCGCCACCGTGGCGAACGAGCTGACGACGAACGGAGCGCACGCGGCGCTCGCGCCGCGCACCGCCGCGATTTCCCCGTCCGGGTGGACCAGCATCTGGTACGCGGTCGGCGCGAGCAGGATGGGGGAGTCGAGCCGCTCGCCGAAAAGTTCGACGCTTGTGTCAACCTTGCCTGTGCCTACCAGCACACGCGGCTGGAGCCGCAGCTCGTCAAAGCACTCGCGGTTGCGCCGGAGCGTGATCTCATCGCCGGCCCCCGAGGCGATGTATTCGAACGCCATGCGCGAAAGCCGCTGCCGGGCCAGGGCCTCGAAGTCGAACAGGTTGATGGGAGGGCCGGATTCGCCGGCGTCTTCACCCCGAGAGTTCGCAGTGTCCACGATAGTACGATTCTGGTTAGCGCGAGAAGCGCTCGATGGTCACTTCTCCATCAGGAAAGATAGCCCGCAGTTCCAGCCGGCCGCCCATGGCCTGGATGATGCGGCCCAGGGTGGAGACGTACATATCGGTGCGGCGCTCGAGCTTCGACACTTCGGACTGGGCCACGCCCAACTGCTCTCCCAGCTGTTCCTGCGTCAGGCGCCGCGCTTCCCGCAACTCATGAAGGGGCATCTCCGCCAGCATCCTCTTCACCCGTTGCTCAGAACGCAGCAGTCTTTCGGGCGACATGCGCTTTCGAAGCTCATTAAAGTTCTTAGCCATCGTAGTCCTTCTTTCCGTGTGGTTCTTCCCGCTCGATCTGTTGCAAGTGTTCGTCGAAGAGCCGATCGGCGATCGGCACGAACTCTTCATACCATCTCGCCTTACCGGTCTTGCGCCCGCCGAGGAGGAGGATGGCACAGCGACGCGGATCGAAAGCAAACAGAATGCGGTAAGGTTCCCCGGCGTGCTGGACGCGGAGTTCCTTCATGTTCGCGTGCTTGGAGCCCTGAACCGTATCGGCATAAGGCCGGCCCAGCTTCGGCCCGCGCTCTTCCAGCAGCCGCACCAAGTCGTGAATCCGGTCCTGAACGTCCTCGTCGAGCGTTTCCCACCACGTCTCGAATTCCTCGGTGAACTCAACGAGCCATTCCATAAAACCACTATGACTTATCTGGAATACAATGTCGAGGAGAAAGTACGGAAGGATGTGCGGTGGCGTCACCAACATAGCCCTGAAGCCCGCTGAAAGGGCGCGGGCGCCCACATCATCCGCCCGGAATCATCCCAGTGAAAACCCGGGCTTGCAGCATGACGAGCAGACCGACGAGCGCGGCGAGCGCGATGCTATGAAAGAAAACGTAACGGAGAATTTCGCCCTCTTGTCCTTCCTGGCCCGTGGCGACGCCGGCGACGACAATGCTCTGCGCGTCAATCATCTTGCCCATGACGCCGCCCGAGCTGTTGGACGCCG
>CAYWWM010000390.1:0-3519 GCA_964461735.1 uncultured Solibacteraceae bacterium
AACAACTTTCCCGCGAGCAGAGCCGGGACAGAGAAACTCTGGAAGAACTGATCGGGGAAGGGCGGGCAGAGATCATTGGGCCGGTCCGGCAGGAAGTGCTCTCCGGCATACGGAACGAACGCCAGTTTCAGAGCGTGCGCGAGTATTTGCAGCTTTTCAAGGACACAGCGTTGACGAGGGAAGACTACGAAGAAGCAGCGCGCGTCCACAATCTTTGCCGAGCCGCCGGCATCAGCGGCTCCGGCGTGGATTTTCTGCTTTGCGCAGTCGCCCTGCGGAGACAGTGGCAGATTCTGACGCTCGATAAAGATTTTGAACGTTACGCCCGGCACGCTCCCATCCGCCTGATGATTCCCAAACCTTTCTGATTTCAAGCCTGCAACGCTTCGCGTAGAGCGGCTTGCAAGGCCGCCAAGCCGGCCCGAACATCCGCGGAGAGATGCACGCGCAGCGCGCGTCTGCCGCGATCGGACAGCACCTGGAAGTCGCCGCGCGCCTGCGCCGCCTTCACGGCGCCGAAGGTGTACTTCTGGCCGGGGACGCCAACGTCGGCGGCGTCTTCGGAAGTGATCTGGAGAAAGACGCCGGTGTTCGGCCCGCCCTTGTAAGCCTGGCCGGTCGAGTGCAGGAAGCGTGGTCCGAAGCCGACGCAGGTGGCCACGCGCTTCCCGTCGCGAACTGCGCGGCGCATCTCCGTCAACACAGCTTCGTTCGCGTCATTCATTTCGATGTAGGCGAGCAGCGCGAAATAGTCGCCGGGCCGGAGGCGGCTGAGATGCACGCGGAGCCATGCAGCAAGAGGTTTGCCGCGGCCGGCCTGCGAGGCGAGCGATTCCGCGTTAGCGGCGTCGGCAAACAGGCGAATGCCGTCCCCTTCCCAAACCGGAGCTTCCGAAGGCAGCGTGCCGGTCTTCTCGTACTCGTCGGTCAATGCGCGCGTTGCGACCTTGCTCGCTTCGACGTCGGGCTGGTTGAAGGGGTGAATGCCGAGGATCGAGCCGGCGACGGCTGTGGCGACCTCCCAGCGGAAGAACTCCTGGCCGAGATCGTACGGTTCGGCCACCGCGATCCGCACGACGGGGAAATGGGCTTGCACCAAAGCCTCCACGGCGGCGTCCTGTGCAGCGTCCGGCTCAGAGTCGAGCCGGATGTAGACGAACACGCGGTCGTCTCCGTGGACCTCTGGCGGCCCGAGCGGTTCCCGATCCACGGGGATCAGCGCTTGGCCCGACTTGCCGGTTGACTCGGCCAGCAACTGCTCCAGCCACGCGCCGAGGTCCGCAATCTTCGGAGAAGCGATCAGCGTGACTTTGTCGCGGCCATTGCGGGCCAGCACGCCCAACACGGCGCCGAGCGCTGCGCCGGGATTTTCCTGGACCGGAAGGCATGCGGAGCAGGAAGCCGCCATCTCGGCGGCGCGATCCAGAATCCGCGCCGCGTCGAGTCCCATCACGGCGGCGGGAGCCATGCCGAACGCAGAAAGAGCCGAGTAGCGTCCGCCCACTCCCGGCAGGCCGTACAGAATTGCCCAGAAGCGGGAACGCTCGGCCGCCTGCTGCAACTTCGAGCCGGGGTCCGTAACGGCCACGAAGTGCCTGCCGGCCTTGTCCGGACCCACCGTCTGTTTCATGCGCTCGAAGAAATACTGCATGAAGATGTTCGGTTCAAGCGTCGTGCCGGACTTGCTGGAAACGAGGAAGAGAGTCCGGGCGAGATCGAGCTTGTGCTCGAACGCGAGGACCTGCGCCGGGACGGTCGAGTCGAGAACGTGCAGCTCGGGGAACCCGGCGATCTTCCCAAACGTCTGCGCGAGAACTTCGGGACAGAGGCTGGAGCCGCCCATGCCGAGCACGGCAGCGTGGGTGAATCCTTCCGACAGCACCCGGTCGGTGACCGTCCGGAGCAGGCTGAGGTCCGGACGCTGGTTCTCGGGAAGTTCGAGCCAATCGAGCCAGCGCGCTTCATCGTCGCGGGTCCACAACGCGGCGTCGCGCATCCAGAGGCGGCGGACCTTGCTGTTTCTCTGCCAGTCTTCGAGAACCGCTTTGACCTGCGCGGAGAGCTCGGCGGGGAGACATTCGGTTGTCTGCCCAATCTTTGCGTCGCGGGCAGTGCGGCAGCGGCGGTCCACGGCATTGAGCAGTTTGTCGAAGGCCTCGGCAAACAGGCGCACGCCTTCGCGGGTCAACTCGTCGGTGACGTGCTCCATCGAGATGCCGAGCCGCTCGAGAGTCGCCATCGTTTCGCGGGCTGCGTCGAGGTCCTCTTCGAGGCTTGGGCGCGCGCGGCCGTGCTCGCGAAAAGCGTCAAACGTGGCGGGCGGCATGGTGTTGACGGTGTCCTGCCCGATCAGCTCCTCGACGTAAATCACGTCGCGATAGGCCGGGTCCTTGGTGCTCGTGCTGGCCCAGAGCAGCCGCTGCGCGCGCGCGCCCTGGGACTGGAGCGCCTGCCAGCGCGCGCCGGCGAAAATCTCCCGATACCGCCGGTATGCCAGCTTGGCGTTCGCGATGGCCGTCCGGCCGAGCAGTCCGCGCAAAGCAGCCTGGTCCGACGCAGACATCGTGCCCTGGGCGCCCTGGAGCCGGGCTTTGAGAATCGCATCCACGCTGGTGTCAATGCGGCTGACGAAAAAGCTGGCCACGCTGGCCACGCCGCCGACGTCTCCCCCGCGAGTCGCGAAGCGCTCGAGGCCTGCTAAATACGCCAGCGCCACCCGCTCATAGACCGCCTGAGAAAAAAGCAGCGTGACGTTCACGTTGATGCCCTCACCGATCAACTGCTCGAAGGCGGGGACGCCTTCCGGCGTGCCGGGGACCTTAATCATGAGGTTCGGGCGCGCCACGGATTGCCAGAGGCGGCGCGCCTCGACCACGGTGGCGGCGGTGTCGTGCGCGAGAAACGGCGAAACCTCCAGACTCACATAACCGTCGGCGCGGCGGGACTTCTCATAGGCGGGCCGCAGGATGTCGGCAGCGTCCTGAATGTCCCGCACGGCGAGCTGCTCGAACAGCTTCATCGGGTCGGAAATCTTCTGCTGGAGGGAATCCAGGAGATCCGAATATTCATTTCCTGGCGGCGCCTCTGTTCCTGCGGCGATGGCCTTCTCGAAGATGGCGGGGTTCGAGGTCATGCCCGAGACGCCGTCCTGCTCGACGAGACGCTGCAATTCGCCGCTGGTCAGGATGCTCCGGCGGATGTAATCGAGCCAGACGGACTGGCCGTGCCGGTTTAACTCCCGAATCGGATTCATGGCGTCGTCCTCCTGGAAACCTCGGCGGGCCTGGCGTGCTTGGCTTCCAGCGCCAGAACCTTATCGAGACGCCTGCGGTGACGCTCCTCGTTGGAAAATTCGGCTCCCAAAAACACAGCCACGATTTCGCGCGCCAGCGCCGGACCGATGACCCGCGACCCCATGACCAGGATGTTCATATCGTCGTGCTCGACGCCCTGGCGAGCCGAATAGGTGTCGTGGCACGCGCCCGCGCGAATGCCCGGAATCTTGTTGGCCGCGATCGA
>CAYWWM010000391.1:0-3510 GCA_964461735.1 uncultured Solibacteraceae bacterium
CCGGCGGACTTGATTGACATCGAGCGGCCCGAAGCCCTCGATCCGGTCGTCAACGGGCTGCGTGAGCGCGGCATCGCCTGGGGACTGCTCGGAGGCGGCACCAACGTACTGGCCGCCGACGAGCCTCACAAGCGCGTCTATCTGCGCCTGGCGAAGCCGTCGCACACGATGGAATTTTGCGGCGACACTGTCCGGGTCTCCGCCGCCTGTGACCTCGGCCGCTCCGTGATGGAGTGCGCCAAGCGGAATTTCGGGGGCATGGAGGGGCTGGTGGGCGTTCCCGGGTCGGTAGGCGGCGCGTTGCGGATGAACGCGGGCGCGTACGGTACCGAAATCGGCCCGCTGGTCCGCTCGATCACCGTGTTTCGCGGGTCCTTGGGCCGCACCGAGGAACTTGCCGCCGGCGCCGTCGGGTTCCGGTATCGCAAGTCGAGCTTTGCGCCGGACGACATCATGCTCGGCGTGACGCTGGCATTGAAGGAGCGGCCGTTTCGGGAAATCCTCGACCATGTGAAGCTGCTCAATCAGCGTCGGCGCGGCTCGCAACCGCTCAAGGAGAAGAGCGCCGGGTGCATCTTCAAAAACCCGCCGGGCCTTTCGACGGGCAAGATGATTGACGAATTGGGCATGAAGGGAACGCGCGTCGGCGGGGTCGTCGTGAGCGAGCGCCACGCCAATTTTCTGGTGAACCGTTACGGAGCGACGGCGGCGGATTTCTTCCGCATGATGGACCTCATCCGCGAGCGCGTCCTGCGCGGCTACGGCGTCGAGCTCGAAGAGGAAGTCATCGTCTGGAAGAATTGAGGGAACAGGGAACAGGTCCCTCGTCGCGGAGTTTACCTTGAGCGCAGCCGAAGGGCTCCTCGGGATGACATGATGATGGAAGGTGCTGGAATACCCGGCGGCTTGAAGGAAACGGAAGCGGCGAATCCCATGCTGCCACCGGCGAAGGCGCGCCGTTCCCGGCGCGCCGGGATGCCGTGGCGCATGATTGCCGTGGGGGTCGCGGCGCTCGCCGGCCTAGGCGGGGTGTCGTGGGGCGTCGCCCGGATCGTGCTCGACCATCCGCGCTTCTTTCTGTCGTCGGTGGAATTGCGCGGCGCGAAATTCGCGGCGCAAAGTCAGGTGGAGGACCAGTTCATCTCCGACCGCGGACGGAGTCTGCTGCGGGTGCCGCTCGAGGAGCGCCGCCGGGCGCTGGAGCAGATTCCCTGGGTGCGGTCGGCATCGGTCACGCGCGTATTTCCGGACCGCATCGCCGTCGTGATCGAGGAGCGCGTTCCCGTGGCGTTTGTGTGGGCAGACGACGGCGTGGCATTGCTCGATGCCGAGGGCGTCATTCTGGATCTTCCGCCGGAGGCTCCGTTTACGTTTCCCGTCGTCCGGGGGGTCTCCGCGGACCAGTCGCCAGCGGAGCGGCGCATCCGGATGGAATTGTTCCTGGCGCTGATGAACGATCTCGCGCAGGGCGAGGGAGACCTGAGCGCCGGGATTTCCGAAGTGGACCTGAGCGATCCGCTGGACGCCCGCGTGGTCGTCGCGGATGCTTCCGGCACGGTTCTGCTGCATCTCGGGAAGGAGGAGTTCCTGGCGCGGTACCTGCTCTACGCCAGCCAGATCGCGCAGTGGCAGCAGAAGTTTGCCGGCGTGCGGTCGGTGGACCTGCGCTTCGAAGGGCAAGTGGTGATCAACGCCGATCCGCAGACGCCGCCCGCCGACGTTTCCGGCGCACACGCGGCGTCTCCGTAACTCACCGAACCTAGGACCGATGAATCAGGGCCGATGAACCCGGAACGGGATTTCCTTGTGGCAGTGGATCTCGGGAGCGCCAGGACGCGCGTCCTGGTTGCCGAAGTGTCGCCCTCCCAGGCTTCCTCCGAAGATGCGCCCCTGCGGTTTAAGGCGATGGGCGAAGCCGAATCGCAGGGCTGGCGCAAAGGCGCCGTGACCGATCTGGATGCGGTGACAAGCTCCGTCCGCGCCGCGCTCGGCCAGGCCGAGGCGCAGGCCGGCGCCGCGCTGGAGTCGGCCGTCGTGGGTCTCGGTGGAGCGCATATCCAGGGGGTCACGAGCCGCGCCGGTTTGCCGCTCGCGGCGCGGCCGCGCGAGATCACGCGCGACGACGTGCGCCGCGTGATGGAGGCGGCCCGCGGCCTTCCGCTCCCGAACGGCCGCGAGATTCTGCACATGCTGCCGCAGGAATTCGCGCTCGATGCGCAGTCCGGCGTACGAGATCCCGTCGGGATGCAGGCGCGTTCGCTCGCCGTCCAGGTGCACCTCGTGACGGGTTCGGTCGCCGCTTCGCAGAGCGTCGTCGCGGCGGTCAACCGGGCGGGGATCATCGTCGAGACCGTGGTGGCCGAGGCCTTCGCCGTGGGCGAAGCCGTGCTGACGCCGGAAGAACGGGAGCTGGGCGCGCTGGTGGCGTTGCTCGGGGGAGGTAGCACGGACCTGGCCGCCTATATGCAGGGCAGCCTCTGGATGTCCTCGGGGATTGCGGTGGGCGGCGATCACTTTACCAACGACGTCGCCATCGGGTTGCATACGCCGCCCGCGGAAGCGGAAGCCATTAAGACGATGTTTGGCTCCGTGTACGCCCGCTGGGGGCACGACGGCGTGTCATTCGAGGTGCCTGGCCTGGCGAACCGGCCCGCTCGAATGGTCCCCCGGCAGGAGCTGCTCGACATCCTCGTGCCGCGCGCGCAGGAGGTGCTGGGGCTGGCGGTCGAAGAACTGCGCCGCGCCGAGCTCGCTCCGCACCTGGGGGCCGGAGTGGTTCTGGCGGGCGGCGGCGCGCGCTTGCACGGGCTCTGCGACCTCGCCGAGCACACCTTTTCCAGCCCCGCCCGCATCGGCCTTCCTTCCGACGCCCTGGCGCAAGACGGCTTGCCCCCGAACTTTCTCGACCTGCCCGAAGCCTTCCATGGGCCGGAGTACACCGCCGTGGTGGCGCTGCTGCTTTACGGCCTGCGGGTGCGGAATCTCCGCGCCGGGAAGCCGCGCAGCCCCGCCAAGGAGTGGAAGGACATGCTCGGGCGCAAAGCCACCGAAGGTGTCCGATAGAGGGTGTCCGATAAGAGACAACGCGCGCCCAGCCGCAAAAAGGGGCTGACTCCTGCCTGCCCGTGCCGTAAGGTAGTCTTCATCAGCAGATTTTTGCGTCGGGGGAAGGGACCATGGCATTCGCGAACGTCGTCACGGAAGATCCAATCCGATTCACGTTTCAGGAAGAGCCTCACAACGGGGCCAGGATCAAGGTCATCGGCGTGGGCGGCGGCGGCTTGAACGCCGTCAACCGCATGATTGACGAAGGCGTGGAAGGCGTCGAGTTCATCGTCACCAACACGGACTTGCAGGCCTTGCAGCTTTCGCGCGCCCCGGTGAAGGTGCAGATCGGGACCAAACTCACGCAGGGGCTCGGAGCGGGCGCCAATCCCGAGGTCGGGCGCAAGGCCGCGCTCGAAGACACCGACAAGCTGATCGAGGTGCTCGAAGGGGCCGACATGGTCT
>CAYWWM010000392.1:0-3489 GCA_964461735.1 uncultured Solibacteraceae bacterium
AGCAGGCGGGTTCTTGCAGTTCTGTCTCTTGTTGGCTTGGCAGCAGCCTGGGGCTTTCACTCGCTCCCGGCCCAGGACGCCGCCTTCGACCTCCTGATCCGTGGCGGGCGGGTCATGGACGGCCGCGGCAGTTCTTCTGTTCTCGCCGACGTTGCAATCCGCAACGGCCGGATCGAAGCCGTGGGAAGCTTGAACAATGCGCGAGCCGCCCGCGTGATCAACGCCGCGGGATTGGTAGTCGCGCCCGGCTTCATTGACTTGCACACGCACTCGGACATCCCGCTGCTCGCCGACGGCACGGCGCAGAGCAAAGTGCGGCAGGGCGTGACGCTCGATGTGCTCGGCGAATCGGTAACGGTTGCGCCCCGCGACGGCCTGCCCGCCGAAGAAACCGATGGCGTCAAGATTGACTGGACGACGTTCACGCAATACTTCGAGCGGCTGGCGCGGCAGGGCATCTCGATCAACGCGATTTCGCACGTCAGCGCCCAACAGGTCCGGCGCGTGGTCCTTGGATATGACGCGCGCCCGGCGACGCCGGCGGAACTCGAACGCATGAAGCAACTGGCGGCGCGCTCGATGGAAGAGGGCGCATGGGGGCTGGTGACCCGCTACGAAAGCGGCGGCCCGGAGTACCCGGAGGAAATCCTCGCTCTCGCCAAGGTGGCGACGGCCTATGGCGGCAACTATACGTCCCACATCGGCAGCGAAGGCTATCAGCAGGCGAAGGAACTCGCGTTCGCCATCCGCGTGGCCGAGGAAGCCCGCCTTCCGGTGCACCTCTTCCATTTCAAGATTCGCGGACGCGACAACTGGGGCACGATCGGAAACTACATTCGCGAGATCGAAGCGGCTCGCGCCCGCGGGCTGGACCTCACGGCCAACCAGTATCCTTACACCGCGATGCATCACGGCTGGAGCGCGTTCTTCCCGCTCTGGGCGCGCGCGGGCGGCCCGGAACAATTCGCCGCGCGCCTCGAAGACCCGGCGGTGCGCCAGCGGATCAAACGCGATCCGGATTTTATCGCCTGGTCCAAGGAGCACGGCGGCTGGGACGGCATCGTTCTGTCGCGCGCGGGGACGCCACAAAACAAGAAATACGAAGGGATGCGGGTCTCGGAGATTGCCAAACTCCGGGGCGACGACGACCCCGCCGATACCTGCCTCGCGCTGATGGGCGAGGACGGCGGCCGCATCAACGGCATCTTCCATACCATGTCCGAGGACGACGTCCGGCTCGTGATGAAACAGCCCTGGGTGGCGATTGCGAGCGACGGCTCCGCGATCAACCTCGAAGCTCCCGGCGTGCCTCACCCGCGCAATTACAGCACCAACGTCCGCGTGCTGGGCCACTACGTTCGCGGGGAGAAGGTGCTCGCGCTTGAGGATGCGGTTCGCAAGATGACGGCGCTCCCGGCGCAGATACTCGGGCTGCGCGACCGCGGGCAAATCCGCGAAGGCTTCTTCGCCGATCTCGTCGTCTTTGATCCGGCCCGCGTCGCCGAAACCAACTCGTTCGAGCGACCCAAATCGTACGCGACGGGCGTCGCCGCGGTGCTGGTCAACGGCGTTCTGGTGATTGACCAGGGAGAACACACCGGCGCCCGGCCCGGTCGGGTCCTCTACGGCAACGGTTACAAGCGGACACAATCCGAGCCCGAGCGCCTGCCCTGAGCGAAGTCGAAGGGTGAGCGACGGGACATCCAGTTCTCGAATTGAACCCGAGCAGGTAGCCACGACACGATTTGTTGTGCCGTGGGTTTGTTACTTTTGCAAAGGAGTACAGCATGAACACGAAACATTGGATGGCAGTCTTAGTGGCATTGATTACAACGGCGCTTGGGTCTGCGGCGTTTGCTCAAACCCAATCCGGGGCAGCCGATCTCGGCGCCTATCGGGCGCGCTACGGCAAGGCGGAGATGGGGATCTCCTGCGCGGAGGCCGCGAAGGCTCCGTTTGAGCGCGGCCTGCTGCTGCTGCACTCGTTTGCCTGGCCGGACGCCCGCAAGGGATTCCAGGAAGCCGCCCAGGCAGACCCGAACTGTGCCATGGCGTATTGGGGCGTGGCGATGAGCTACTACGACAGCCTGCACGAGCATCCCTCGGCGCAGGAGGTTGAGGAAGCCCGCGCGGCTCTCGCCAAGGCCCGCGCCGCGAGTACGGCGACCGAGCGCGAGCGCGCCTACATCGCCGCGGCGGAGCACATTTATCGCGGCTATCCCCAGGCCGAGCGCCGCGACCGCGACCGCGCGTACAACCAGGCCATGGCCGAGATTCACCGCTCCTATCCGCAGGACAGGGAAGCGGCGATTTTCCATGCCCTCTCGATGCTCGCGCTGGCGCGCCGCGGCGTCGAGAACGGCAACGAATTGCAGGAGCAGGCGTCCGCGATGATGGAGACGCTCTTCCGCGAGATGCCCGATCATCCGGGCCTCGCCCACTACCTGATCCACGACTATGACGATCGCGGCGATCGGGAGAAGGGCCGCGCCGCCGCGCTGCGCTACTCGAAGATCGCGCCCGTGCTGACCCACGCCCAGCACATGCCGTCGCACATCTTCGCGGGCGTCGGCCTGTGGGATGAGAACATCGCCTCGAACCGCGCCGCGCTCGAAGCGCAGCCGAACTCCTATCACGCCTTGATGTACCTCGTCTACGGGCACCTCCAGAAGGGCCAGCGGGCGAAGGCTCGCGAGCTGGTCGAGCCGTTGCGCGCGCAGGCGACTTCGCCGCAAGGCACGGCGGCCATGCGCCGCGGCCTCCACGCCTCGGCCACCTGGCTGCTGCTCGAATCGCGCGACTGGCAAGCCGCGTCCCAGGCCACGGAATATTCGACCGTGCCGCTCGACCGCGCCGAGAACCTCTACGTGCGCGGCATCGGCGCCGCCCGTAGCGGCGACCTCGACCTCGCTCGTCGCGTCCTCACGGCGCTCCGCAACGCCGTCGCGGAGATCGGGCGCTCGAATGACTCCGGCGTCGCCGTGCGTTACCAGATGAGCCAGATTCACGCCAAGCAGGTCGAAGCCGCCATCCTGGTTGCGGAAAAACGCGGCGACGACGCCATCGCCCGGATGCGCGAGGCCGTGCAGATCGCCGACGCTCCGGGCGTCAGTTGGGCGCCGCCCGACTCCGGCACCGGCCTGCCCACGCACGAATTCTTCGGCGAGATTCTGAGCGAGCTGGGCCGCTACGCGGACGCGCAGCAGGAATTTGCAAAGGCGATTCAGCGCACGCCGAACCGCTTGTATTCGGTCTATGGCCTCGCCAAGGCCGCCGCGCTCGCGGGCGACCGCCGCACCGCCGAGGCGCAGTTCAAGGTCCTGGCCGCTCAGCTCGCCGATGCCGACCCCGGCCTCCCCGAGCTCGCCGAGACGAGACAGTACCTGACGCGCTACGAATCGGCCGGCGTGGGGCGGTAAAGATTGGGACAGCGGAAATCGGAAGGACTTCTCCGCTCTACGAGTTCGCAAGGAGAAACGAGATTAGCCG
>CAYWWM010000393.1:0-633 GCA_964461735.1 uncultured Solibacteraceae bacterium
CCGCTACATCCAGATTGACGGCCCGAGCTACACGCGCTACGTGGACGAGCGCTCGATCGCGGCGATGCGCGCCGACGGGGAAGACCCCATGGCCGCTCTCGACCGCGCCATCGCCGCCGACAACGCCGTCATCGCCGGGTTCCCGGGCGTGGTCTTCGGACTGCATCTCTGCCGCGGCAACCGCCAGAGCCAGTGGCACCGCGAAGGCTTCTATGACGCCATCGCCGAGCGCATTCTCCAGGGCCTCCACCACCAGCGATTGCTGCTCGAATACGACACCGAGCGCGCTGGCGGCTTCGAGCCGCTGCGCTTTCTCCCGAAGGGCAAGATGGCCGTGCTCGGCCTCATCACGACCAAGACCGGCAGCGTCGAGGCCGCGGATGAGCTGAAGCGGCGCATCGAGCAGGCGGCCCGTTTCGCTCCGCTCGACCAGCTCGCGCTCAGCCCGCAGTGCGGATTCTCTTCCGACATGGCCGGCAACCTCCTGAGCGAGGACGACCAGTGGCGCAAGCTCGACGTCATGCTCGAAACCGCGGCCGACGTCTGGCGCTAAGGCGCGCCTTCGCCGGGCAGCATCCTAAATTTGAACGCGGCCACCATCCCATGGATGCCCAGGGTCGGGTATGAAGGCCA
>CAYWWM010000393.1:643-3482 GCA_964461735.1 uncultured Solibacteraceae bacterium
GGCGGCCCAGGTGTGGGGCTGATTGTTTGAGTTGTAAGTTGTAAGTTGTTAGTTGTTAGCTGTTAGTTGATCCGGTTTCGCTTGCCGTGGGGCGCTCAGCCGACTACACTGTAGAACGCATCATTTCCCAGGAGGCTCTGGAGTGGCTACACCCCCGATGGCGAAGTCGAAGGCCCCGCTCGTGGTCATCGCGCACCTCGACGGACACCGCTCGAAGGGCTACGTCTTCGATTTTCTGCCCACCAAGGACCGCTGCCGGATTTTCCCGTCCGCCAATGCCAAGCAGGAGGAAGGCGAAGATGTGAACGTCCGCACCCTCAAAGCCATTTTCTTTCTGCGCGATCCCGCCGATACGCCGCCGCCACCCTCGGCGGCCGTGCCTCAACGCCGAAAGCTCGAGGTCATTTTCCCCGACAAGGAGCGCCTCGAAGGAACCTGCGAAGGATACAGCAGAGACCGCCTCGGCTTTTTCATGGTTCCGGAAGACCCGGTGGGAAAGATCATCCGCGTCTTCGTCGTCAACGCCAACGTCAGCAGCGTGAAGTGGCTGTAGGAACCTCTTCCGCTGAACGGACGAGCGCAGCGCAATGCCGCTTGATGTCTCCCACTAGAAATAGCGATCCCGTCACGAGGATTGCGTCGCGCGGAGACGCCGCCGCCAGCGCGCGCGCGAGCGCCGCGGGCGGCTCCGGCTCGATCACGATGTTCGGATGGAGGTGGCTCGCCAAATCGCGCACGGCCTCGGGCGCGGCCGCGCGGAACTGCTCCGGACGCGTCAGCACCACCAGCTGCGCTTTCGGGAACAGGATTTCGGCGATCTCCGGGACGGCCTTGTCGCGCATCGCTCCGTAGACCAACGCCACGCGCCGTCCGCTGAGCGACTCCTCCCAGAAGCGGGCCAGCGCCCGCGCCCCGGCGGGATTGTGGGCCCCGTCGAGCAGCACCAGCGGCTCTTCGCGAATCACTTCCAGCCGTCCCGGCCACCGCGCCGCAGCCAGTCCCTCGCGGATGTGCTCGTCGCGGATGGGTAGTAAACCCTGCCGCGCAAGCTCTCGCGCCGCAGCCACCGCCGCCAGCGCATTCTCGACCTGATGCCTTCCTCGCAGGGCCGGCTCGACCGGAAGGCGGAAGCCGTCCGCATGCGCGGCCTGAAACGAGTATCGCCCACCCGCGCTCGACAACCCCTCCGCCGAATACTCGCGCCACGTCTCGACCAGGCGGGCGCCCTGTTCTTCCGCTTTCGCGCGAATCACGGCCGCGGCCTCCGGGTGCGCCGCCGCGCTGACGACGACGCCTCCGCGCTTGATGATCCCGGCCTTCTCCGCGGCGATGGCTCGGACCGTGGCGCCGAGGAATCGCTCGTGATCGAGATCAATCTGCGTGATGACGGCCACGCGCGGCGTCGCCGTGTTCGTGGCGTCGAGGCGCCCGCCCATGCCCACTTCGATCACGGCCATCTCGCACTGCTCTCGTCGGAAGTATTCGAACCCCATCGCGGTCAGGCATTCGAAATAGGTCGGATGAAAGCGCAGGCGCCCCTCCGCCAGCAGCCGTTCGATTCGCGCACGCAGCGCCGTAAACAAAGCGGCAAACTCGGCCGGCGGAATCGGCCGCCCGCGCGACTGAATCCGCTCGTTGATCTCAACCAGGTGCGGTGACGTGTAGAGAGCGGAGCGCAGCCGCGCGGCCCGCACGACCGCCTCGAGCATCGCCGCCGTCGAGCCTTTGCCGTTCGTTCCGCCGACCAGCACGCTCGGATAGGCGTCCTGCGGCCATCCGAGATCTGCGAGCAGCTCCGTGATGTTTTCGAGGCCGAGCTTCGCCGCCTGCGCCGAGTCCAGGCTCGCTGCGCGCACTTCGTTGCCGAGCGAGATCAAGTACCGGGTCGCCGCTGCGTAGTCCATCCGATGTTTTACCTTTTGATTGTCATTGAGCTTTGCATAATATAGTGACAGCCGCGGGAGTTTCGTCAGGGCACGACATCAGTCGTGCCGTTTCGCCCCATACGAAGAGATCGGCTTCAGCCGCTGAGGTAAGTCGGACATTTCCCCGACCGTGCTCACCGGTTTGGAAACGACGAACCTCAGGGGCTAAAGCCCTTGTTCTTGCGACTGCTTTCGGCATGGCTGAAGCCATGCCCTGACGTCTACCTCCCGCGCTTATTATGCGAGCCTCAGTAGGACAAATACTTCAGGGATCGGGCGAGAAACGGCTTCATTTCCAGGCGCGGCACCACGGCGTCTAGCATGCCGTGCTGCAGCAGGAATTCGCTGCGCTGAAACCCGGCCGGCAATTTCTGCCGGATGGTCTGCTCGATGACGCGCGGGCCCGCGAAGCCGATCAGCGCGCCCGGCTCCGCGATGTTCAGGTCCCCCAGCATGGCGAAGCTCGCCGTCACGCCGCCGGTGGTGGGATCGGTGAGAATGCTGACGAACGGAACGCCCGCCTGATCGAGCCGCGCCAGCGCCGCGCTGATCTTCGCCATCTGCATCAGGCTGATGGTTCCTTCCATCATGCGGGCGCCGCCCGAAGCCGAAACCACGACCAACGGCAGCCGGCCCGCCGCCGCCCGCTCCACGGCGCGCGTAATCTTCTCGCCCACCGTGCAGCCCATGCTGCCGCCGATGAAGGCGTACTCCATGGAGCACAGCATCACCGCACGACCCTCCAGTTTCCCTTCCGCAGTAATCACGGCGTCTTTCAGGCCTGTGGTGTGCTGCGCGCTCCGAATGCGTTCCGGATATGGTTTCAGGTCCACGAATCCGAGCGGGTCGGTGGTCTCCAACCCCGCGTCGTGCTCCTGGTACTGCTCGCCGTCGAGCAGCAGCCGCAATCGCCC
>CAYWWM010000394.1:0-3470 GCA_964461735.1 uncultured Solibacteraceae bacterium
GGCTCCCCGTTTCCGGTAAGCTGTGGAGATTTGCCTGAGGCGGTCAACTCATGATGCCAAACCTTCAGGTGGCGTACTCACAACAGCCGGAGGTCATCGTAGAAGATGACCCAGCCAGTGCATGAGCTAAGCGCCTAAGCCTCAGCCACCTCACTGTGGTAATTACATAAGCCTGAACAATCTGTCATTGGACCACCTCCTTTCTCAGTGTACCCTCAGCGTAAAGGCGGAAGCGTCCCGTGTCAAGAACAAACTGCCGGGCGCGGCGTCCGATGTGACGTTTTGCAATACAGAAAGGCCGGATCATTTTCCGAGTTGCTGTCGAGCAGCGCCCCGGCTAGCCGGGACAAAGGACCAGCGAGGCGGTGGCTCGAATGCGTCACGAGACAATTCCAGTGAATGGGAGTGTGCGAATCGAAACCCAGGAGGGCCGTCTAGAAGTTTTCTCTGCGGCCGAAGCGGACCAGGACTCCCGCGGAGACGCGCAGGCCCTCGTGCTTGAATCGGTCGGCGCGAATGAGGAGGTAGTCGGCCTGGATCAGCCGGAGGAAGAAGCGGTCGTCGGCCGTAACGTCCAAGCCGCCTCCCAGGGCCATGGTGAAGCCGCTCAGATCCAGCCGAGAAGCAGTCGAGGGCGCGCCCGCCTGCGACTGGCCGAGGCTGGAATTCACGCGCGTAAAGCCAAACAGGGCGTGGGTAAACGGGCTGATCCATTTATAGCGGCGCTCGGTGATGCGCGGGCCGGCGAGCAACGAGTGGAAGTTGAGGCGTCTGCTGGTGGTTCCGGCACCGGTGACGGAGGACTCGCGATTGTAGTGTCCGCTGGCTTCCCCGACGATCCCGAGGTTGTTGTTCAGGTTGCCGGCGAGCGAGATGGCCCAGCCGCTCATATCGGTTTGCTCGAGATGGATGTATGAATAACCGCCGTAGAATTCGGCCTTGGGCGCCGGATAAGGGTCCCGAGCCTGGCCCAGGAGCGACGACGGGAGGAAAACGAACAACCCCGCAGCCAGGACAGCATTTCGCATAGTAGAATCCTCCTTTATCGCAACCAAACCGAAGAATACTTCCGCGACTATACGAGGTCAAGCGTTTTTACGACCGGCGCGCGCAGTGTACCTGCTGTGCTACTTCCCTGCCGAGAAACGGCGCGGAGCTGCGGCATTTCCTTGGGACGCACCAGCAACACCCGCCGCATCGGCTGTCGTGGAGGGCGTAGTGTGCACGCGCGAGCCGCGCTTCACGGGTTGCGCACCGGTATGCTGACCGGGGAACCGGCGTTGCTGGGGATGCCGTTCTGCTCGATCGTGACCGTCACTTCATCCCCAGGCTGCACCAGTCCGGAGAGAAACACATTGATCTGGTAGCGCCCCACCAAGCCCGGCGCCAGGCCCTGATAAGATACGGGAGCGTCAATCCCGCCGATTTTCACTCGCACGGGGCTGAGAACCGTCGAAGCTGCAGGCGAAGCAGCCCCCGTGGCCACGGGCTGATCTACCAGGCCCAGGCCGGTAGCGGAGATTTGCAGAACCTCCCCCGTAAGAGCCGGGTTTTCCGAGTTGATGCGGCGCCCCTCCGGATCGGTTACCACGGCCAGGCCGTCTTCCTCGAAGACATTCGGTTGCACGGGCGCAATCAGGTAGTTCTGCGGGGCCGACAGCTTGCCGTTGGATTCCACGACCACGGCCCCGGTGCTTCCTGGTACGGCCGCAAACGGCACCTGGGCGTTGATCTGGCCCGGCCCCACGGCGAAGAGCGGAGCGGTCTCGCCGCCGATCCGGACGCTGACGCCGCCCAACCGGCGTTCCAGCGGCACCTGGGTTGCCACAATCTCCTCCGTCGCTGACTCACCGTCAGGGTCAACGGCACCTCCACCGCCGGGCCTTCGACCGTATCCCGCACCGTGAGAATGGCTTCATACACCGTGCCCGGCAGCGGAGCGAAAAACGTAGGGTTCAGCTCCAGAACCACCGTCGAGGGTTCCGCCGTGGTCGCGGTCCCGGAACCTGGGGTAGCGCGGAACCGCCATACATCCCCGTTCAGGAGCCTGGCCGAGGCGGCCCACTCGACCTCTTCTTCAATCGGCTCGATCTGGAAGACGATCCGGTTGGGGAAGCTTCCTTCGACGGAAGACAACTGCAACGCGGGCGGAGTCACGCGCAAGGTGACGAACGCTTCCTGGTCCACTCGAATGATCTCGCCCGCTACCGCGAGCGTGCCGGCTCGCGGACGGGGTCTGCGGTTCTCGGCGACTTCATACTCGACAGTCCCATTGCCGCTTCCCGTGGCGCTGGAAGTGACGGTGAGGAATCCGCTGTTGCTCACCGCCGTCCACGCGCAGCCGAACGGCGCCGCCACCTGCACGGTTCCCATGCCGCCCTGCCAGGGGAAAATGTCGTCAATCGAAAGCGCCCCGTAGGTGCACTCGACCGCTCCTGCGCGGACGAAAAACACTAGGCGCCCCCGGACGTCGCTGTTCAGCCGGCGGTACCGCAAACCGCGGCGATTCGAGTCGAGAAAGATTCCGTTGATACGCGAGCCGAGGATTTCGAACGAGTCTTCCGGCTTGCCGCTGCCGTTCGAGTAGCCGGCCGACGCCGAAGTCCCCCCCCCAGGCCGCCGCGCCCGCCGCTGGCGTCGCCGGTCTCCCACTCGATCCGGTCGTAGTTGAACTCGATGTCGAAATTGCCGGGCCCGATGTCGAGCCGCTCGATCAGCACGAGCTGAAAGCTGTTGTGCTTGTCGTCGTGCTGGTTGTAATACCCAACGTTGACCCAGTTCACGCCGAAGGCCCGCCGCCCGCCCACCGTGTCGAGGCCGTAGGTTACCAGGGAAGAGGCTTCTCCGCGCGTATCCACGTCGGCCCAGAACGGCGCGATGATCCGGAGCGGCGATCCCGTCAAGCCTGCCGGCGTAAAGGTGCCTAGGCTGTCCCCAAACGTGATGTTGCCGTTGTTATTGACGTAGGTGGTGGAGAAGGTCTGCCCGAAGAAGTTCACCAGGAACCCGATTGGCACTTCGTCAGAGGAGCCGTCGTCGTTGCGCGGGACGCTATTGGCGGCAAAGCCAGGGTTCGTGCGAACCGCCTGCGCCGCCCCGGGCTGCGGCAGGCCTACAGCGAGCAGGGTAAGGAAAAGGAGTACCCTCCCAATCGTCGCTCGCGCCCAATTCTGAATCTGGATCCCTCGCATGAGGCCACTCCCTCCGGGGGACAGAAATCCCCAATATAGCCTGCTCAGGCCAAAGCCTACGATAGCCTTGCGTTAGAGTCAAGCGTACTTCGCAGTGAGGTACCTTTTGAGTGCTCCTCGGCCAGGACTATAGAGGACTATACAGGGAGTGACGCTCCTGCCTGGGGCTGTGCGTCCTGCGGCTGGGGGTAGCAGCGGGCGTTATCGCGGGAACTGCACCGAACCGAGCATCTGGCGAAAGGCTGGCTCGTAGGTGTCCCAAGCCCGTTCGGGAGCGAT
>CAYWWM010000395.1:0-3459 GCA_964461735.1 uncultured Solibacteraceae bacterium
CCGTAAGGGAGGGGACAAGGGTCCGGTCGCTCACGCTCCCGGCTCTGATTCCCGCTCCGGATTCGCTCCGCAAAAGTCTCCCCCTCGACGAGTTCAAGCACCAGGAAGTTCGCTTCGGGAAGTTCCTCGAATCCATAAATCGCGGCGATGTTCTTGTGGTTGAGCGAAGCCAGTAACTGCGCCTCGCGGCGGAAGCGCGCCATCCGCTCGGGATCGCGCGCAAACGGCCTCGGCAAAACCTTCAGCGCCACGTCGCGGCGCAGCTTGGTGTCAAAGGCCCGGTACACCTCTCCCATGCCGCCTTCGCCGATCTTCGCGCGAACGAGATAGGAACCAAGCTGCCGCCCGACGAGTGATTGCGTGGGCGGCTCCTCGAACATGCGCGCCGCTGCTTGCAGGATGGGAGCTTCGAGATTCCCAGTCGGCTTCTCCCCCGCCGCGAGCAAGCTCTCCACCGCTTGCCGTAGCGAGTCATCGCCCGCGCAGGCTTCGTGGAGATAGACGGCGCGCAGCGTCACGTCGCGCTCCCGCGCCGCGTGGTAGAGCTCCTCGACCTTGCGCCATCGGTCCGGAGACATCCGCGTTACCGCCTATGACCAACAGTTTATCCGCAGATTACGCAGATTGCACAGATTATTTGAAGGGAGGGGGTGCGGAGGCAGAGGAAGTCGTGGCTACGCGGACCGGCTGACCGTTACCGAGGAAGAGGGCTCAGCCTCTGCCAGCGGGCCTTTGCGGGCGAACCGCAGCACCTGGCAGGCGGTTCTTCCCAGGATGTTCGCCTTGGCCTCTTCGCTCAAGAAACTCAGACGCTCGATGACCACCGGGGCGTCGAAGTCGCTGTGCGGCCAATCAGTGGCGAACAGCAGCGTGCGCTCGGCGTCCATCATCTCGAAGGTGTACTTGAGATAGCGTTCCTGCGGCACGCGCTCCAAGGGCTGCGTGCCGAAGCAAAACGACTTGATGTACTCGCTCGGAGGCTTCTTGAGCCAGGGGACCTCGGAGCGTCGCATGGAGTATTCCGAGTCGAGCCGGAACATCATCAGCGGGACGTAGAAAACGCCGGCCTCCTGGAAAATGATCTTCAGCTCCGGGAAGCGCTCCGGGACGCCCTGAAAAATGATACTGGTCATCTGGCGCATATTGTTGAAGACGAACGCGATGTGGTTCTCGACGTAGGTCTGCAAGCCGTAGCCGGACTCGTGGCCTTCCGGCCCGCCGTAGCCGCTGTGCAGCACCAGCGGAAGCCGGTTGCGGACGCAAGCTTCGTAAATGGGCGAGTAATAACTGTCTCCGAAGGGCAGGAAGGGAGCGTCGGTCATCATGACCACGCCGCAGACGCCCTCATGGCCGGCATAGCGGTCAATCAACTGGGCGGCGTCCGGAGGACTTTGGTTCGACGCCACGATCAGCGTATAGATGCCGCGGGCCGGGTCCACCGCCTCGTGCAGCATGTGCTCGATGAAGCCGTGGCAGAGATGCACGGCGCGGCGCTTGTCGGTGATCTCGGCGATGCCGAGCAGCATTCCGGGAAGGAGCACGGTGACGTCCACGCCGAGGTAGCTCATGATCTCGAGCACGCCGTCGCGGCAGTCGGTGACGGGCAAGCCGAGCTCCTTGCGCTTCATGCGGCCGCCGAGATGCACGTCATGGGTGCGGGAAGCGGCTGCGATCGGCGCGTAGTAGAGGCCGGTCCAGCGCTCCAGGCGCGTGCGCCAGGGCTCGTCGAGGTAGCGTCCGAAGGCGCGGGGGTTTTCGTAATAGTGCGCGTCGGTGTCTACGATCAACCGCTTGCGCTTGGACGAATCGCCGCCGGCGGGATTCGGGATGTCTTGCTCGATCACGCGAGAATCACCTCTTCAGGCATCTTACGGGCATGCCACTGAAGATCATACATAGGCTCCCCGCTCGGATCAACCAAGGTCCGCAGGGGAAGGCCGCAACCGGCAGGGGCGCTGGCGCGCTCGAAGGGCTTTCGGAATAAAACCGCGGAATAAAACCGCTTGACATTCGATCCTGCTGGACGCAGAATCCAAGGTAGTTTCGGGGCATTTTCAGGGTCAAGTTGTTGGGCATTGCGCCCTTTTGGCGAAAGCGGCAAAGAAGGCGAGCCTAGGTTGGCAGGTTTTCCAAAGCACAAATCCGCCCATCGAGGCGGAGGAGGATTCTGATGAAGAAGAATATCTTTGCAGGTGTTGTGGTCTGGCTCTTGTTCGGCGTTCTGCCTCATTTTGGTCAAATTACTACGGGAACAATTTCGGGAGCGGTGACCGACGCTACGGGTGCGGCCATCCCGGACGCCCAGGTGGTGGTCTTGAATGAGGACACCGGGGTTACCCGAACAACCGTGTCGGACGCGGGAGGGCGGTATTCCGCGCCCCAGTTGAGCCTGGGCCGATACCGCGTGACGACCACCAAGGAAGGCTTCCAGGCCGAGGCGCGCAGCGGAATCGTGCTGACGGTCGGGCGCGAAGCGGTCGTGAATATCCAGCTCCAGGTGGGGCAGGTTACGCAGACCGTCGAGGTGACCGGCGAGGCTCCGCTGGTGCAGACCACGGAAGCCGCGGTGGGTTACCTGATCGACGACCGGACGATCACGGAGTTGCCGCTCAACGGACGCGACATCTCGCAACTGATGCTGCTGAATCCCGGCGTGACGCAGAACTCGAACGGCCGCTGGGGCAATGCCGACAAAGGGTTCGGAAGGCGGTTCAGCATCTCCGGGATGCGCGGCGAGGACAACTCCTACCTCCTCGACGGCAGCTACATCAACGACTATTACCGCCACGTACCGGCGGGACCCACGGGGGCGCTGACCGGCATCGAGACCGTGCGCGAATTCCAGATGCTGACGAACTCCTTCAGCGCGGCCTACGGGCGGGCGCTCGGCGGGGTGTTCAACGCCGTCACCAAGTCCGGCTCCAACCAATGGCACGGCAGCGCCTATGAATTCCTGCGCAACAGCAAATTGGACGCGCGGAACTTCTTTGACAAGCAGAGCGAGCCGCCGGCATTCAAGCGCAACCAGTTCGGGGCAACGTTTGGCGGACCGGTGTTTCGCGACAAGACGTTCTTCTTCGTGGCATTTGAAGGACTGCGGGAGAGGCTGGCAGAATCGAGCAGCGCCAACGTTCCCGACCTGAACGCCCGGCAGGGCATATTGCCGGGCGGCACGGTAGTGCCGGTTTCTTCCAAGATCCAACCGTGGCTGAACCTCATGCTGCTTCCCAGTCCCGGGGGAATCAACCATGGAAACGGGAGCGCGCAGGCCTTCTTCGTAGCAAAACAGCCCACGCATGAGAACTTCGGGCAGGGCCGCATTGACCACCAGATTTCCGATAACGATTCTTTGTTTGGGCGGTTTACGGGCCTCGAAGCAGGCCGGTCGGTGTATCGAGAGTATCCGAATCGTTTCGAAGTCGGGAATCTGGTAACACGGTTGTTCACGCTGTCGGAAAC
>CAYWWM010000396.1:0-3459 GCA_964461735.1 uncultured Solibacteraceae bacterium
TCTTTGTCCGGCAGCGTGGCTAGCTCGGCTTCGATGCTTCCGGCAATGGCGGCGAAATGCATCCCGCTGCGGTTCCTCCACGGAGCGAACTCCGGGGATTCGGCGATCTCCCGAATGCTTCCCGCCTTCTCTTCAGCCACGTTCAGGACGGCGAGGAGCGGTTTCTCGGAGAGAAAGGAGAACCCCTGCAAGGGTTTCTTCTCCTGCGCGGACCACGCGGCCTCGCGCAGCGGCTTGCCGCTTTCCAACCATTCTTTCATCCTCTCCAGGATGCTCTGCTCGCGCTCGAGGTCGGTGCCCTTGATCTTCTTGCGGTCCTTTTCGATCTTAGCCAGGCGGTTCTCGATGACCCCCAGGTCGGAGAGAAGCAGCTCGACCTCCACGTCTCCGATGTCTCGGTTGGGATCGGGGGGCTCGGTGGCGTTCGGAACCGCCGCATTGCGGAAGAACCGCGCCACGTGGATCAGCCCGTCCATCGCCCGCAGAGTGTTCAGGTAGGAGCTTTCGCGGAGGTTCTCCTTGCTAATGGCCGCGAGGTCCACGAATTCCGCCGTGGCGTGCGTGATTTTCGCCGAACCAAACAACTGAGCAAGCTGGTCCAGGCGCTCGTCCGGAATCTTCACCACGCCGATATGCTGAGTTTCGCCGTAGTGATGAGACTCACGGGGTTGGGTCCGCGTCAGAATCTGGAACAGCGTGGTCTTGCCCGCCTGCGGCAGGCCGATGATTCCCCAATTCATGGAGTGTGCTTCAAGGGAGGGGGGAATAGGGCGTAGGAAGGGAGTGGAGGATAGGGGATAGGGAATAGGGAGTAGGGAGTGGGAAGTGGACAATAGAAAGGAGACGGGATTCCGAATTCCGGATTCCGAAAGCAAGAAACCAAACCCTGCAGGCGCGATACCGTCATGTTCCTACTCCCCACTCCCTGCTCCCTATTCCCTATTCTCCACTCCCTCAATACCCCCAGCGAACCAGCGTGGCGCCCACCGTATAGCCTGCTCCGGCGGCGGCGTAGAGCACCAAGTCGCCCTTCTTCAATCTTCCCTGCTGGATCGCGTCATTGGTGGCGAGGGGGATGGTGGCCGCGGTCGTGTTGCCGTAGCGGTCAATGTTGATGAGCACCTGATCGGTGCGCAGCCCCATCCGCTCCACCGTGGCTTCAATGATGCGGCGGTTTGCCTGGTGAGGGATAAACACGTCAATGTCCGCCGGGGTTAGCGAATTGCGTTCGAGGAGGGTGTGGCTCACTTCATACATCTTGCGCACGGCGTACTTGAAGACTTGCGGGCCGTCCTGGTGGACGTAGTGCAGCTTGCGCCGCACGGTCTCGACGGAGGCCGGCAAGCGGCTCCCTCCCGCCGGCATTTGCAGATAACATCCTCCGCTGCCGTCAATCTCGTGGAGATAGTCGAGGACGCCCACGGCTTCCTCACCCGGCTCCGCGGGTTCGAGCAGCACCGCCCCGGCGCCGTCTCCGAAGATCACGCACGTGGCCCGGTCTTCGTAATTGATGATGCTCGACATAATGTCGGCCCCGACCACCAGCACTTTCTTCTGCCGTCCCGAGGTAATCAACTGGCTTCCCGTCGCCAGCGCGAACAGGAAGCCGCAGCACGCCGCCGAGAGGTCAAACCCCCAGGCGCCGGCCGCGCCCAGCTTGTGCTGCAGGATGCACGCCGTCGCCGGGAAAAACGTGTCCGGGGTTACGGTCGCGAAAATAATCGTCTCGATGTCGGTCGGCTTCAGGGAGCGCTGTTCCAGGACCTGCTTGCAGGCTTCGAGCGCCAGGTCGGAGGCCGCCACGCCTTTCTCGACAATGTGCCGCTCCGAGATCCCGGTCCGCTCCCGAATCCAGGCGTCGGACGTCTCGACCATCTTTTCGAGATCAGCGTTGGTCAAGAGCTTCGGCGGCGTGTAGCAGCCGAGCGCGGTAATCTTGGCTCGCATCCGTCGTGTTCCTTACCTGCCGGCGTTCCGCGGCAAGTGCACTACTTTATTTTTGTTTGGGAGAAAAAGCAAGACGCATCCCCGTTCTGGAACAGGTAGCCATAACGCGCTCTGTGTGTCGCGGGATTTTCTTCCTTCACCCTTCCGCTTCCTCGACCATCCCGGCCGTCATCAGGATGGCGAGCAGCAGGCGCTTGAGCCCGAACTCGCGGCCGCGCGGGTCGTACCATTCCTGCGACGTATGCGCATCCCCGCTGGAACCGCCGCCGCCGATGGCGACCGCTTCGACGCCGAGTGACAAGGGGATGTTGGCGTCGGTCGAGGAGCACTCCAGGCGGCTGCGGTTGCCGAGATAGCGGTCCACTTCCCGCATCGTCTCCAGAAGGCGGGCCGACTCGGGTAGCACCGCGACGGGCCGGTTCCCGAGCGCCGTGATCGCCGCCTCGAGACTTCCCGTAGCGCGCTCCGTTTCCTGCCGCACCGCCGCCTTTACGGCCGCTTCGAGCGCCAGCGAGAGCCGCTCGATTTCTTCGGCGCTTGTGGAGCGGATGTCCACCTTCATCCAGGCCGACGCCGGGATGGAGTTCACCGCCGTGCCGCCGTGAATCATCCCTACGTTCAGCGACGCGCGCGGGCTGGCGGGCAGGGAAACGCGTCCCAGTTCGGCGATGGCGTTGACGAGCGCCTGAATCGGATTGACGCGCCCGAAGTCGTTCCAACTGTGTCCGCCCGGGCCGCTGATCTGGACCTGGAAGCGCCGGCTGCCGAGGCCCGCTGTCGTTATGTGGGTCGTCGCCGAGCCGTCCACGACGAACACGCCCGCAGTGCGCCGGCACAGCTCCGGCTGCGAAAACAGGCGCCGCATCCCGTAGAGGTCGCCTTCGCCTTCCTCGCCCACGGTGGCCGCAAACAAGAGCGAGCGGTCCGTTTCGATCTCCGCTTTCGCCAACGCCGCAAGGATTCCCAGCATCGCGGCGAGGCCCGCGCCGTTGTCGGAAATACCGGGAGCGCACAAGCGTCCGTTGCTTCGCTGGACCTCGATCGCCACGCCCCGGGGCACGACTGTATCGAGATGCGCGGCGATGACCACGACCTCATGGCCGGATCCATGGCTGGCTCCCGGCCTTTCCCCCAGCGCGTTGCCGGCCGCGTCGAGGCGCACATCCCGCAAGCCGAGCTCTCGGAAGCGGCCGGCCATGTGTTCCGCGCGCGCCGCTTCCTGGAAGGTCGGCGCCGGAATTTCGGTCAGCTCGATCTGGCTCTGGTCCAGCCACTCACGCTGTTCCTGGATGCAGCGCAGAGCGCGCCGCCACGCCTCGCGCTCGACGATCTCCGCGAGCGCCGCCAGCGTTCGCCGGCTGGCTCTGCAATCGGAGGGGCTGGATGTTGGCATCTGGATTATCTCGGGGGTTGCTCCATGCGGCTCCATCGCATGTTCTGGCTGATTTTCGGGACCCTCAAGCGAAGATCAAGCGGCGGCCTTTGGGTTCGGGGATGGGGTCGCCGTACTCT
>CAYWWM010000397.1:0-2150 GCA_964461735.1 uncultured Solibacteraceae bacterium
CCAACAACCGCAGGCATTTCGAAAACATAGAAGGCCTCCGAATCGAAAGCCTCCCATAGCATGGCAAAGAAGAGAAAGTTTACCACCGACGTGGTGGAGATTCTGCACCGCCGGTTTTACGCCGCAAGGCCCCGGCGCACCGCCGAACTGGAAGAGGCCCGCGCGAATGATGACGTTGCCCGCCAGATCACGGCACTGCGAACGAAGGCCGGCTTGACCCAGAAGCAGCTGGGGAGACTCGTGGGCACGACCGCCTCGGTCATTTGCCGCCTGGAAGACGCGGACTATGAAGGGCACTCCCTCGCCATGCTGCGCCGCATTGCCATTGCCTTGAAGAGGCGCGTCGAGGTTCGCTTTGTCCCACTGCGGAAGTCGGCCTGACCGCAACCGGAGTCTCCAAATTCGTGTCCGATTGGCACTTTATCCTGAGAGATCATAAATCCCCATGCCCCTCTGGCAAGCGGTGGTGCTGGCAATTGCGCAAGGGCTGACCGAGTTCCTGCCCATCAGCAGCACGGCCCATCTGACACTGCTTCCCTGGCTGCTCGGATTTCCCGACCCCGGGTTGACTTTTGACGTGGCGCTCCACCTCGGAACGCTGGCGGCCGTCTTGATTTACTTTTTCCGGACCTGGGTGGACCTGCTGCTGCTGGGCCTCGGCCGGAGCCCCCTGTTCGGGAGTTTTACCGATGCCGACGCCGCTCCGGATGGCGGCTCCTCGCCGGCGCAGCCTCCGCGCAAACTCTTCTGGTTCCTGGTGCTCGCGACCCTCCCAGCCGGTCTTGCGGGGTTGGCGTTTCAGGAGCAGGTGGCCACCGTTTTGCGCCACCCGGCGGTCATAGGCAGCGCATTGATCCTGCTGGCCATCCCGATGGCGTGGGGCGAAAGAGTCAGCCGCTCCCGGAAGCGCTTAGGCTCCGTGAGTCTTTCCGACTCCTTATGGATCGGCTTCGCCCAGGCGCTCGCCTTGATCCCCGGGGTTTCGCGCTCCGGGGCGACCATGACGGCGGCCTTGTTCCTCGACTTTCGACGCGAAGCCGCCGCCCGCTTTTCGTTTCTGCTCTCGACTCCGATCATAGCCGGGGCGGTGCTCCACGAAGGCATCGGCGTGGCGCGCAACGGCCTGCCACCCGGCCAGGGGCTCGCCTTCCTGGTAGGGGTGCTCGTCTCGGGGCTTTCCGGCTACCTGTGTATCGCCTGGTTTCTAAGGTATTTGCAGTTTGGTACATTCCAGATTTTTGTTTACTATCGCGCCATCTTAGGGATAATAGTACTTGCTCTGGCGTTGTTTTCACCTTTGGGAAGCTCGATCTGACGGCTGCAGATGCAGACCCGTAGGGGTAGGCTGTCCCACTCTTCTTTGCGCCCTCCGTTCTTCGCTATAAATTGATTTTATTATAGTTGTTAAAGAGCGTCCAGAAACGTTCGGAGAGGATTTGGTATGCGCTTGCTCACCCCTTCAGCGAACCGACGATGGAATGAGTTCCTGGGCTTGCTCTGGATTGCGTTGGCGCTGTTCGGCGTGTTAAGCCTGGCTACCTTTTCCCCGGCCGACCCCTCCGTGAACACGGCTTCGGCTGCGGGGGAGACTCGCAACTGGGCCGGCGTGGTCGGCGCTCTTACGGCCGACATGCTCTACCAGCTCTTTGGGGCCTGCGCCTTTCTCTTTCCTGCTGGTCTTTCGTGGCTGGGTTGGCTGCGGCTTCGCAGCATGGCGCTGGCTGAGCCTCCAGCCAAAGCAGCCGGAGCCATGCTCTTTCTCCTCTCCTTAATGACCGCGCTCGCGTTTATGCCCTACGGGGTACGCCTTTACGAGCTCTTCCCCCTAGGCGGGTTTGGGGGCGCCTTGCTCGCCGAGGGCCTGCTGCGCGGGCTGAACGGCCCGGGGTCCGCCATTCTGCTGGTGGTCACTTCGATCGCCTCGCTCTACCTCCTCACGACGTTCTCGATGGAGCGGGCCTCGTCCTGGCTGGGGCAGCGCTACGGCTGGGTGAGCACTCTCGAACAAAAACGGGAGGCGTGGATACAAGCTTGTGCGGCGCCCGATCCCGAACTGATCACGGCGGAGGAGCCGCTTTCAGAGCCGCATGGGCGGTCCGCCCAGCTCCGTGAGATGCCGCAACCCGGTCAATCGAAGCCGGCCGAGGCGG
>CAYWWM010000397.1:2160-3443 GCA_964461735.1 uncultured Solibacteraceae bacterium
TGCGGCGCCCGATCCCGAACTGATCACGGCGGAGGAGCCGCTTTCAGAGCCGCACGCGCGAGAGCGGTCCGCCCAAGTCCTAGAGATGCCGCAGCCCGGTAAATCGAAGCCGGCCGAGGCGGCGATTCCCATCGCTCTCCCCGTGCAGGAGCCTTCCCGCGGGACCATCCGCTCCGTCCGAGCCAAGCCGGCCCAACGCCAAGGGGGGACCTACAAGCTGCCCTCGACCAGCCTGCTACAGCCGCCGATTTCAATCCAGGGGAGCAGCGAGGATGACCTGAAGCGTCTGGCGATGCGGCTCACGGCCAAGTGCGAAGAATTCGGCGTGCGGGGATCGGTCACGCAGATCAATCCCGGCCCGGTGGTCACGACGTTCGAGTTCAAGCCCGAGGCCGGCGTCAAGTACAACCGCGTCACCAATCTGGTCGAAGACCTGTGCCTGGCGCTCGAAGCCGAATCCATCCTGATCGAGCGCATTCCGGGGAAATCCACGGTGGGCATTGAAGTCCCGAACGCCAACCGCGAAACCATCATGCTGCGCGAGATGCTGGAATCGGAGGCGTTCGCGTCGGGCCGCTCGCCGCTGACCCTGGCGCTCGGCAAGGAAATCAACGGCCGCATGCGGGTCGCCGAGCTCAACTCCATGCCGCACCTGCTCATCGCCGGCTCCACCGGATCGGGCAAGAGCGTCTCGATGAATAGTTTCATCCTTTCGATCCTGTTCAAAGCGACGCCCGGAGAGGTGAAGATGATCATGGTGGACCCCAAGCGCCTGGAGCTCGGCCTCTATGAGGGCATCCCGCACCTGGTCACGCCGATCATCACCGATCCCAAAGTGGCCGCCAACGCGCTCCGCAACGCCGTGCGGGAAATGGAGCGGCGGCTGAAGCTGCTCGCGGAAAAGGGGGTGCGGAACCTCGAGCAGTACAACCGGCTTTTCGAGACCAAGGAGAGCCTGAATCTGTTCGAACCTCCCAGCGAGCATGCGCCGCTGCCGCTGATCGTGATCTTCATTGACGAGCTGGCGGACCTGATGATGGTGGACTCGAACAACGTCGAGGCTTCAATCACGCGCCTGGCCCAGATGGCGCGCGCCGTAGGCATTCACCTCGTGCTGGCGACCCAGCGGCCCAGCGTAGACGTGATCACCGGTCTCATCAAGGCCAATTTTCCCGCGCGCCTATCCTTCCGCGTAGCGACCAAGGTGGACTCGCGCACGATCCTCGACTCCAACGGCGCCGAGGCGCTGCTCGGCAAGGGCGACATGCTCTATTCGCCTCCCG
>CAYWWM010000398.1:0-3402 GCA_964461735.1 uncultured Solibacteraceae bacterium
CGGCTCGCCGTCGAGGTCGAGGACCATCCGCTCGACTACGGCGGCTTCGAAGGCAATATTCCCGCCGGCGCGTACGGCGCGGGAAGCGTCATGGTCTGGGACCGCGGCACTTACGAAGTCCTGGGATACGACCCTCCTCAGGACCAGTATCGCCGGGGCGATTTCAAGTTTCGGCTCGACGGCCAGAAGCTGCGCGGCGAGTTCGCGCTGGTGCGGACGAAAGGGCGCGGCGAGAACCAGTGGCTCCTCATCAAGAAGCACGATGCCTCGGCGGTCGTCGGCTGGGACCCCGAGGATCATTCCCGCAGCGCGCTGTCCGGGCGCTCGCAAGAGGAGATCGCCAGGGAAGAGAGGCCGTTGGCGGGTGGCAAAGGCGCTTCGGCACGAGGGGCGGTGAGTTCTCCCGCTGTTAGTCGCATAGACCCCGCGACGCTGCCTGGGGCCGTCGCCGCCGAGTTTCCCGCCTCCATCACGCCGATGCTGGCCCAGGCAGCGGAGACACCTCCGGAGGGCAGCGACTGGTTGTATGAGATCAAGTGGGATGGCATGAGGATTCTGCTGTTTCTCAACGGCAAGCAAGTGCGCTTGCTCACCCGCCGAGGGAACGACTGCGTGCGGCAGTTTCCCGAGCTGACCGCGGCGCACCAGTGGCTGGCGGCGGAGCAGGCCGTGGTGGACGGCGAGGTCGTGGTGCTCGATGAGCGCGGGAGGCCGAGCTTCCCTCTGCTGCAGCCGCGCATCATGACAAGCGACCCCGGCGCCATCGCGCAACTGACCCGCTCGCGGCCCGCCGTTTTCTGCGTCTTCGACTTGCTCTATCTCGACGGCTACGACCTGCGCGGCGTGCCGCTGCTCGACCGCAAGCACGCTCTCGAGGAGGTTCTGAATCCCGATTCAGTGATTCGATTATCCGAACACATCATTGGTAGTGGGAGCAGCGGCGCAGAATTTCTGGAAGCGGCCCGCGCCCAAGAGCTCGAAGGGATCGTCGCCAAGCGCGCCGGCTCGCTCTACCAGTCCCGGCGCAGCTCCGACTGGCTGAAAATCAAGATCGCCTCGCAGCAGGAGTTCGTCATCTGCGGCTACACGGAGGGCGAGCGCGATTCGTTCGGATCGCTGGTGCTGGGCCTCTACGAGAACGGCAAGCTCCTCTACGTGGGGAACTTAGGGACGGGCTTTGACGCGCCGATGCTGCGGGCGCTCGCTGAGCAGCTCGGACTGCTGGCCACGTCGCGCTCGCCGTTTCCGCAACCCATCCAGTTGGTCAAGCCGGCGCCGGTGACGTGGGTCCGGCCGGAGTTGGTCTGCACCGCGCGCTTCAATTCCTGGACGCCGGAAGGCAGGCTGCGCAGCCCCGTGTTCCTCGGCCTGCGCCCCGACATCGAGCCCGCCGAATGCCTCCGGGGTGGGGCGCACGCGGAGCCGGCGGAACCAGTTACCCCCCCGGAATCTTTTTTCCTCGCCGCTGAAGGCGCCACTCTGTCGGTCGCCGTGGACGGAAGGCGGCTGAAGTTCACCAACCTCGACAAAGTCTTATATCCCCGCGAAGGCTACACCAAGCGCGACGTCCTGCGTTATTACGACGCGGTGGCGCCGCTGCTCCTGCCGCATCTCCAGGACCGGCCGCTCTCGTTGCGCCGCTACCCGGACGGCATCGAAGGAGAATCCTTCTTTCAAAAGCACGCTCGCCCCGATGCCCCGTCCTGGCTGCGTATCGAACCGATCACGATGGAGGAAAGCAAAGAGCCCACCCGTTTTGTGGTTGCGAATGATCGCGCCAGCCTGCTCTATCTCGCCAACCTCGCCTGCATTGACCAGAACCCTTGGATGAGCCGTATCGGGACGCTCGAGAATCCTGACTTCATCTTGATTGATCTTGACCCGCAGGAGTGCGGCTACGAGCGCGTCGTCGAGGCGGCGCAACTGATCCGGCAGAAGCTCGATTTGCTGGGGCTGGCAGGCTATCCCAAAACGACGGGCGGCCACGGCATGCACGTCTACGTGCCCGTCGAGCCGGGCTACACCTACGAGCAGACCCGCGCTTTCGCCGAGATTCTCGCCCGCTGGGTCGCCGCCGAGAAGCCCGACCTGTTTACGATGCCCCGCCCGGTCGCGCGGCGGGTAAAAGGGAAAGTGTACTTCGACTACTTGCAGAATGCCTTCGGCAAAACCATCTCGGCCCCGTACGTGCTGCGCGCCCATCCCGGCGCTCTCGTTGCGACGCCGCTGGCCTGGCACGAAATCGTTCCGAGCTTGGTTCCCACGCGGTTCCATCTGCGCAATGCGCTCGACCGCTTCGCCGGCGTCGGAGATTTGTTCCGCCCCGTGCTCCAGTCCCGTCAGCGCCTCGAGCCCGCGCTGGAACAGTTGGCCGTGCTGATGAAACCTGGAACTGCCTAGAAGTCATCTCATGGAGTCGAGGAAAACCACCGGGCGCTTACGCTTCCGGCTCTGATAAACTGGCCTAACTTGAATTGACTGCAATTAGGTCCGTTTGAGCGGAAGTGGGGGATGCACCGAACGCGCACTCTGGTCGTTTTCTTGCTGCGAGCCGTTTTCTTGCTGGCAGCCGCCGGAAATCTTGCGCCGGCGCAGCAAGAGGGCGGCGGCAACGGCAAGCAAGCGCGCGCGGTCCGCGTTGCGAACGGCTCGATCCGTCTGGACGGCCAGCTCGACGAAGCGGCGTGGAGCCTGGCGACGCCGGTCGCGGACTTTGTTCAGAAGGAGCCGGTCGAAGGCGCGCCTCCCAGCGAGGCCACGGAAGTGCGCTTCGTCTACGACGACGGCGCGATGTATATCGGCGCGCGCATGTACAGCAGTCGTCCCGAGGCGATCCAGGCGCCGATGAGCCGCCGCGACACCGTGCGCGAAGCCGAGCACCTGCTGGTTTCGCTCGACACCTATTTCGATCACCGCACGTCCTACACGTTCGGCGTAACGGCCTCGGGCGTGCGGCTCGATCAATATCACGCCTCCGACAACGAGCAGAACCCTGACCTCACCTTCGATCCCGTCTGGCAAGCCAAGACGCGCATGGACGACCAGGGTTGGACCGCCGAGTTCTGGCTGCCGTTTTCGCAGCTTCGCTTCAACGACGCCAGCGAGCTGATCTGGGGCGTCAACCTTCACCGCTGGACGCCGACGCGCAATGAAGACGACTACTGGGTGGCGATCCCGCGCACGGATCGCGGCTGGTCGTCGCGCTTCGGAGAGCTGCGCGGAATCGAGGGAGTGGAATCGCCGCTGCGGCTCGAGTTGATGCCCTACGTGGCGGCGTCTTCGCGGCTCACGAGCAACCGCGACCCGGCCAACCCATTCGACAAAGGGCTGAACGGCGAGGCGCGGGGGGGGCTGGACCTGAAGCTCGGCCTCGGCCCGAACCTGACGCTCGACGCCACCGTC
>CAYWWM010000399.1:0-3402 GCA_964461735.1 uncultured Solibacteraceae bacterium
ATCCTTTTCCGCAGCCGTTAAGCCGGCTCCCCGGCCGTTGAATTTGCGGCGGGGCGCTGTTTCCAAGCGCCATCCGCTGCGCGGGGAGGTGGGGCATGAGTCTGAGCGATGTCGTGGTGCGGGGAGTCCTTTGGCTCCTCACTCATACCATTTACCGCGTTCGGATCGCGGGGCGCGAGAATATCCCGGGGACGGGCGGCGTGCTGCTGGTGGCGAATCATCTTTCGGTGTTCGATGCGCTTCTGGTGATGGCGTCCGCGACCCGCACGGTGCGGTTTCTGATGAAGAAGGAGGATTACGACCGTCCTCTGGTCAAGCCGTTCGCGCGCCTGTTGCGCGTGTTCCCCATCTCCTCGCGGCTCGGCCCGCGCGAGATGCTGCGGTCGTTGCGCGAAGCCAGCCAGGCCATCCGGGCGGGGCAAGCCGTCGGCATCTTCGCGGAAGGCCAAATGACGCGCATCGGTCAACTGTTGCCCTTCCGCCGGGGTTTCGAGCTGATCATGAAAGACCTGGACGCCCCGATCATTCCCGTCAGCCTGGACCGCCTGTGGGGAAGCCTGTTCAGCTTCGAGAGAGGGGCATTCTTGTGGAAGGTCCCGCGGCGGATTCCCTATCCCGTAACGGTCAGCTTTGGGCGGCCGATGCCTCCCGATTCCACGCACGCGGGTGTGCGGCAAGCGGTGCAAGAGTTGCAAACCGATGCGTTCCCCCACCGCAAGGAATGGATGACTCCCCTCCACCGCTCGTTCCTCCGGACCGCTCGCCGACATCCCTTGCGATTCGCGATGGCCGATGGCCGCACGCCCCGGCTGCGCTTCGGATCGGCTCTCCTGAAAACCCTCTTTCTGGCGCGCCGGTTGAAACCCGTTTGGGAGGGACAGACCCGGGTCGGCATCCTGCTGCCTCCTTCGGTGGCAGGCGCGCTGGTCAATTTCGCCGCCCCGCTGCTGGGCAAAGTTCCCGTGAACCTGAATTACACGGCGTCGAGCGAAATCCTGGCCTCCTGCGCCCGCCAGGCCGGCCTCGAAACGGTCGTTACGTCCAAAGCGTTTCTCGAACGCGTGCCGATTCAGCCGCCGGGACGGACCGTGTTCCTGGAAGATCTGGCGGCCGCGCCGCGATGGACCGAAAAACTATGGGCCGCGCTGCTGGCCTGGGCGGTTCCGGTTCGGTTTGTCGAGAAAATGCTCGGCGCAGACAAGAAGGTCTCGCTCGATGATCTCGCCACGATCATCTTCTCGAGCGGCAGCACCGGCGATCCCAAGGGGGTCCTGCTCACGCACTTCAACATTGCGTCGAATATCGAGCAGATGAGCCAGGTCTACGCCTTGCGCCGCCGCGACTGCTTCCTCGGGATTCTCCCCTTTTTTCATGCCTTCGGATTTACGGCCACGCTTTGGCTCCCGGCCGTTTTGGGGGTGGGTGTAGTGTTTCATGCCAACCCGCTCGAAGCCCGGGCCATCGGGAAACTCGTCCGGCAACACGAAGTTACGTTTCTGGTGGCAACGCCCACGTTCTTGCAGGCGTACCTCCGCCGCTGCTGGCCGGAAGACTTCGGGACTCTCGCGGTGGTCTTGGCGGGGGGAGAGAAATTGCCGGAGCGCCTGGCGCTTGCGTTTGAAGACCGGTTTGGGGTACGCCCGTTCGAGGGGTACGGTTGCACGGAATGCGGGCCGGTGATCGCCGTCAATACCCGGGACCATCGCGCGCTGGGCTTTCGGCAGGTGGGAGCCAAGCGGGGCAAAGTCGGCCACCCGCTGCCGGGAGTCACCGCGAGGATCGTGGACCCGGAAACGAAGGCTGCCGTTCCGGAAGGTTGCTCCGGCCTCCTGCTCGTGCGAGGCCCGAACGTGATGCAAGGCTACCTCGGCCGCCCCGACAAGACGGCCGAGGTGCTGCAAGACGGCTGGTACGTCACCGGGGATATCGCGAGCCTGGACGAGGACGGTTTCCTCGAAGTTACCGATCGCTTGAGCCGCTTCAGCAAGATCGGCGGTGAGATGGTCCCGCACTTGAAAATTGAAGAAGTGCTCCACGAGGCGGCGTCCTTGACGGAAGTCTCCTTCGCCGTGACTTCCGTTCCGGACTCGAAGAAAGGGGAGCGGCTGACTGTCCTCCATACCTTGACCGAGGAAACGCTGGAGGACTGCCTGCGGGCCTTCGCCGAGGCAGACCTGCCGAACCTGTGGAAGCCGCCGCGACATCATTTCTTCCGCGTGGAGGCCTTGCCGTACCTGGGAACGGGGAAGCTGGATTTGAGAAAGGTCCGCGAACTCGCCTTGCGTTTCTCGGCCGAGTCGTAGAAACTTGATGGGAACGGAAATGCAAACCCCGGCTTTCCCTCCCGGGATTTTAGCCGCGAGCTGGATCGAAACGAAGTAGAATATTCCGAGGGATACGCCCATCCAAGGAGTCTTGACTGCCGATGCAAAGAACTCAGAGGGTTGCTTGTTTTCGCCGGGCATGGGTGGCTGTGCTCTTGGTCGCCACGGTGTTGCCGGCGCAGGAGCGCGAGCCGCTGGAAGTCTATCAAGGCCGCCGGGAGGCTCTGCGGCAGAAACTCCCGGACGGGCTGATTGTCCTGTTTGGTTATGACGATCACTCCGGGCCGGACACGCTGCTGCCGTTTCGCCAGGAGAATAACTTCTACTACCTGACCGGACACAACTATCCGGGCGCCGCGCTGCTGCTGGCGCCTCCGGTCCCCCCCGTGGAAGGTCGCCGCTCGCGGGGCGCGGAGGAGTCGGCGCGGCTGCCGCGCGAAATTTTGTTTCTCCCGCCGCACGACGGCGTAGAGGAACATTGGACCGGCCCGAAGCCCAACCCCGCCGACCCGGCTGCGGCTTCGCGCACCGGCTTCGCTGCCATCAGGGACATCAAGGAGCTGGAGACCGAGCTTCGCCGGTATGCCCGCCGAACCTCGACTCTCTACACGCTCCTGCCCGAGACCCGCTCGGAAGAGACCGAGTCCTCGTTTGCGCGGGCCAACGGGGAAAGGCTACGGGCAATTCTTCGCTCCTCCAAGATGCGGGATGCCCGCGAGGGGCTGGCCAGCCTGCGGCAGATCAAGTCTGAGGGCGAGTTCCATTTAGTCCGCAAGGCGGTTGCCTGCTCCATGGACGCGCACCGGGCGGCGATGCAGGAGACGCGGCCCGGTATGTTCGAATACGAGATCTCCGCGCTGATGCAATACACCTTCGCCAAGGCGGGCTGCACGCGGCCTGCCTACGGCCCCATTGTCGGGTCGGGAATTCGCTCGACCATTCTGCACTACAACCAGAACACGGAGCGGATGGCGTCCGGCGACCTCGTGGTCCTCGACGTGGCCGGCGAATACGCGCACTACGCCGCCGACATCACGCGGACGCTGCCCGTCAACGGGCGCTTCACGCCGCGCCAGCG
>CAYWWM010000400.1:0-3383 GCA_964461735.1 uncultured Solibacteraceae bacterium
CGAGTCCCGCAAGGGACGTTTGACAATAGCCCAGCACTTCAGTGCTGGGACGGAAATTCATTGCCCGATAAGTCCCGTCAGGGACGGCTGAAGTCGTTCCATAACGGGCCTTCGGAGCGCTCTCCGCAATGGCCCCACGTTTCGGAATCCGGAATCCGGAATCTGTCATCTTGGTTCCGGCTCTGCCGGAGTAGGGCAGAAGAGAGGTAACGACCCATGATTTACGCGGCCGGTGTGGACGTGGGGTCAACCCAGACCAAAGCCATTGTTCTGTCCGAAGAACGCCAGATCCTGGCGCGGTCTCTGATCAACACCGGAGCCTTTGTCGCCCAGGCCGCCGAGCAAGCCTTCCGCGCAGCTGTCGCCAACGCGCGCCTTACGCCAGCGGAGATTGCCTATGTGGTGGGAACGGGCTACGGACGCTACAAGGTCACCTTCGGGGATGCGCAGATCACCGAAATTTCTTGCCATGCCCGGGGCGCCAATTTTCTCTTCCCCCAGACCCGGACCGTGATTGACATGGGGGGTCAGGACGCCAAAGGGATTCGGGTGGGCCAGGACGGCGATGTACGGGACTTTGTCATGAACGATAAATGCGCCGCCGGCACCGGGCGGTTTCTGTCGAATGCCGCGGAAACGTTGGGTTTGACTTTGGACCGCATCGGACCGATCTCGCTCCAGGCCAAGAAACCGGTGCGCCTGAGCACCGTATGCGCGGTGTTTGTGGAATCCGACATTATGTCCTACCTGGCGGCGGGCAAAACCGTCCCGGACATTCTCGGCGGCGTCCACAGCGCCATTGCGGCCCGCACCGTGGCTCTGGTGCGTCGCGTCGGCATTGAACCGGAGGTGACGTTTACCGGCGGTGTGGCGCGCAATGTCGGCATGGTTCAAGCCTTGGAGGAGAAGTTGGGGGTGCCCGTCAACGTGTGCGAGGACTCCCACTTTATCGGGGCGATCGGCGCCGCCTTGTTCGCGCTGGAGCGAGCGATCGCGGGCGCCTCGAAATCGGAGATCGCGACGACACTGCCCGCATCGGTCAAGGCCGAGTTGGGCATCCCGGTCCTGCCCAGTTCGACGGCGGCGCAGTAGACCGTTTCAGAGACGGTGTATCGGAGGTTTCCAGAGCCCAGGAAGGGGCGATTGAGAGTAGCCCAGGATGCAAATCCTGGGATCTATTTCGGTAGTTGGAGGGAGTCCCGAAGGGACGGCTGAACGGAACACGGTACACCTAATGGAGGACTCCGATGGCTTACGTCGCGGGAATTGACATCGGAAGCAAGAGCACCAAAGCCGTCATTGTGGATGAGTCCCGGCAGGTTTGCGGGACGGCGCTGCTGAAAACGCGGCCAGACTTTCCCGGGGTTGCCCGGCAAGCGTTGGACCAGGCCGTCGCCAAAGCGGGAGGACGGCCCGAGGATGTCCAATACGTGGCGACCACCGGATTGGGTCGCTACACCATCCCGTTCCGGGATCTGCAAATCACCGAAATCACTTGTGCCGCCCGCGGCGCGGCATTCCTCTTTCCCCATACCAAGTGCGTGCTCGACATCGGGGGACAGAGCACCCGCGCCATCCGGCTCCGGGAGGGGGGCAAGGTGAAGGAATTCAAGTCCAATGATAAGTGCGCTGCCGGCTCTGGGGGCTTTCTGGAGCGGGCCGCCCATTATCTGGACATTCCACTGGAACAATTGGGGCCGCTCTCTCTGGCCGCCGACAGACCGCAGACCATCAGCAGTGTCTGCGCGGTTCTGGCCGAATCGGAGATCATCAACCACGTCAGCGAGGGACAGAGTGTGGAGAACATCATCCGCGGCATTCACAATTCGCTGGCCAGCCGCTCGAAGGCCCTGCTCGCGCGGGTCAGCCTGGACGGAGAGGTCACTTTTGTCGGCGGCGTGGCCCGTCAAAGCGGCATGGTGGCTGCTCTGGAGGAAATCCTGGAGCGCCCGGTGAACGTGAGCAACGAACCCGATCTCGTGGTCGCCCTGGGCGCTGCTTTGTTGGCTCTCCAGCGCTTTCAGAAATTATCGCAAGCCCAAGAGGGCAACGGGCGGAAACAAGGCCAACGAGAGTTGGTCTCCGAGGCTTCCTAGCATGGATTATTCACGAAGGACGGCCCCTTTTTCTCTAGCCCAGCGCTTCAGCGCTGGGTGGGCAGAAGTAAGAAGTGAATCCAGCCCGCTTCAGCGGGCTTGCGACGGTCCACCCGGAGGGCCGGACTCTGAATAGCCGGAGGTTTTAACCTCCGGGAAGGAACGGCAACACAGGGCATTCCACCCCGTGGGGGGTGGCCAAGGGGAGGAAATCAGCCATGGAAGGGAACGGTAGATCGGCAATTGTAACCGGAGCCGGACGAGGCATTGGACGCGCCATCGCTCTGGCCCTGGCCCGGCAAGGGAATCGGGTGGCCGTGTGGGACATCCTGGGTGAGAATGCGGAGGCAGTTCAAGAAGAGATTGAAAACCTGGGCGGGGAGGCCATCGCCTTGCGCGTGGATCTCACCAACTGCCAGGAGGTGGGCCATGCGGTCGGAGAAGTTCTGGGGCGATTCGGAGCTCCCGATGTTCTTGTGAACAACGCCGGGTGGGACAAGATGGAGCCGTTCCTGGAATCGGAGCCGCAGACCTGGGAAAAGATCATGGCGATCAATTACAAGGCGGTTCTTTACACGTGCAAGTTTATCCTCCCCCATATGGTGGCGCACGGCTCCGGCAAGATCGTCAACATCGCCTCCGACGCGGGCCGGGTGGGCTCCACGGGTGAGGCAGTGTACTCCGGCGCCAAGGGAGCTGTGATCGCCTTTTCAAAGACCTTGGCGCGAGAAATGGCGCGCTACCACATCACCGTGAACGTCGTGTGCCCCGGCCTTACGGACACGCCGCTGCTCCAGGAAGTCCGGGGAGGCTCGGAGCGGGCCGCCAAAGTCATTGATGCCGTCACGCGCGCCATCCCGCTGGGCCGGGTGGGTACGCCGCAAGATATCGCTGGGGCAGTCGCCTTCCTGGCCTCCCCGGAGGCCGACTTCATCACGGGCCAGACGCTCAGCGTCAGTGGGGGGCTCACCATGTGTTAGGCCAGGCTTTTGAGTGGGGAGCACAGGGAGCTACCTCGGAAGGAGGTTCAATTTTCCATGGTATATGCGGTGAATCGCTTGATCCGGGAATCGGGTGGGCCGGCGGCCGCTTGCAGCTCGATTCGAGATCCGCGGAGAGATGCGGAGCCGGCGCCGGGCGGGAGCATTTTTGGTGCAGGGCGTCGCCGGTGTGCGCTGAACTTACCACCCCGACGGCGTTGGGAAAGGAGAGGAAGATGGCACCGGACGTTCAAGCAATAGACATCATGTACTATGTCGCGACCCCGGAGTTCATTGCGAAATGGAC
>CAYWWM010000401.1:0-3381 GCA_964461735.1 uncultured Solibacteraceae bacterium
GAGATCATGCCTAGTCTCGTGGGCTCGGAGATGTGTATAAGAGACAGAACTGAAGGTTGTATTGGTTTCCAGCCGCAATGGCCCCCGGCTCCCGATCGTAATGTTGGCGCCTGGCGTCGTCTGCCCTGCGTTTACAGGAAAGGCGGCGGCAGCGGTGGGGTCCCGGGTGGCCGCGCCGCCGCCCGCAAAGAAAGCGGAATCAATGTCCGTATTGATGCTCACGATTTCGTTGGTGAGCGTGCGCACCCGAATCAAGTCCGCCGGATCGCCGGGGTTATCGGCGTCGGGACTGGGGGCGCCCCCCAGCATGAGCGGCTGCGCCATGAGCCGGTAGGTTCCGGGCGGCAGACCGCGGATCGTGAATGAACCGTCCGGGTTGGTGAAGGCCCCAATCACGGCCGAGTCGCTGAACGCGCTCACCGCCACCACCGAAGCCCCCAGCCCTGCGGCCGTGACAACGCGCCCCGAAATCGCGCCCGTCGAAGAACTGAATCCTGGCGCCGGGTAGAGCGTGGAGATGAGCGCGACATCATCCTCCGTCAGGGGGCGCGCGCGGGGAGTCAACCGGGTTTGGAACATGACCGAGGCCACGACGCTGTGAGCGGCGCCGAGGCTATGCCCGATTTCATGCACCAGGACGGTGAGAAAACCAGCGCTGGAAGTGTTCGTCTGGCTCAGGTCAGTCGGCAATTGCACTCTCGACAACGCAATGGGAAGCGTCTCCGGCGTGCCGGAAGGAATGCGAAACAGGGGGCCGCCCACCGCCGCAGCGCCCGGCGGAAGGTCGGAGGAGAAAGATATAATCCCTAGGGGATTGACGGGCACCGGGCTTCCGCTCAGCTTGGTGTATCCTGCAAAGTTGACTCGCAGGCTCGAAGTCGGAACACTGTTCCAGACGGCGGCGGCCAAACCGATCTCGCTGATCAACGCTTCCTGCGAGTCGCCCGGAGCCATGGCCGTCGGCCGCTCCGTGGTCAGGAAGAACGAAATGGTCGAGTTCGGGAGTCTCGAAACGTCATAGCGTACGGGAATGAGCGAGTTCGGCGAAACAGCGGTGTTGTAGCGTCCAAAGGGCTGGTAGGCCCATCCGGAAGAAACCAGGAGCACAACCAGCGCGGAGGCGCGAAGCGCGGATCGGCGGGTTTTCATTGCCGGGCGCCTCCGGCACGATTCCTGAGATAGGATTCGATTCGGCTCCGAAACGCCGCGAGCGGCATGGCCAGTTGCCCCGCCGGGGCGGCGTGGGAGTGATTCCTCGGCTCCAGCATCGGTTCGGCGGAGAGAGTCTGTTGCAGGACCGCCTCTCCGGTCGCGCCATCCCGCCCCACGCGGAATTTCCCCTGCGTCAGGCCGATGACTTGGTGCCGTCCTTGCGGACCGGTCCAGACAAACAGGACTGCCTCTTCTCCCACCCGGAAGCCCGGGACGCCGGAATACAGGGCGACCCACTCACCCACTTGCCCGCCGAGTCCGGTGATGGTAATGCGCTGTCCGAGGTTGCCTTTGTAATACTGGCGCACCTCAAACACATAGTGCGTGACGATGTCGCTCCGATCGGCGGTCCACTCGCTGCGCACCTCCACGCAGCGTCCCAACACGACGGCCGACGACTGCTCGGTCATTTCCTCGAAAGTGAGATGGATCAGGACCGCGGCTTCCCCAGACACACATCCCAGCGCCGAAACAAGCGTTCCGACCAACCAGAAGCGAAAGATGCGTCGAATCGGAATGAATTTCCACATCGCCGGAAAATGGACGGATTATTAACACCTAGCTTCCCTGCGGCTTGCGCGGCTTGCGCGGAGTCCGGGAGCGCGCGCGGCTGCGGCGATGATACGTTCGCTTCTTCTTCGGCGCGGCCCCATCGCTCGGCGCTGCCGACGCAGCCTCCGCTTCGCCGGCAACAGCGACCTCCGCGGTGGGGGCCTCGGCCGGTTCCGCTTCCGTCTCCGCATCGAAGCTGGGCGCCGGCTGCTCGGCTGACGTCGGGCTGGCCGACGGGACCATGGCGCGCGAGGGCGTGAACTGCGACCCCGGATAGACGCGCAGCACGGCGTTCGCATCCGGCTCCAGGCGCACCAGGCTTAAGTCCTGGGCGTAGTTCAGCAGCTCGGCGAACTGCCCGAAGCCGTAGCGCTTCTCGTCGAAGCCCGGCTCGGTGCGCTCGACGTACTCCCGCACGGCGTTAAAGTCGAGCCGGCCCCAGAGGTCGTTCTCGTCAACCACGCGCAGCGCGCGGTGCAGGGACGGGAGCGCGTCCTCGCGTTTGAGCAACGGCTCCTCGGCCCGCGCTTCCGCTTCCCGCGCGGGCAGTTCGATCAGGTAATGGCCCCGCTCCTTTTGGAGACGCACCAGGCGCGCCTGGTCGAGCATCTCGACGAACTGCCGGAACGACGAGGTGCCGTAGTCGCGCTCCGTGAACGACGAGTCGAGCTGCAGCATGGTGCTCTTGAGCAGGCCGAGCTGCGGCTGCACTTCGCGACGCGCCAGCACTTCGAGCGCGCGGTCGAGCAGCGGCATCACGCGGCTCAACGGCATCGTCACGCGGCTGATCGGCAGGGGAGCGCTCGCTTTCGCCGCCCGCTGCGGGCCGCGCGCGTGGCGCTGCGGCGCGCTCGATACGGGCGTCAGCAGGCTCTCGTAGTTGATGAACTCGCGGCAATTTTTCTGGAGAATCGTGCTGGTAAAGGCGCGCCCGCCCACGACGTAGACGGTCTTGTTGTATTGCTTGAGCTTTTCGACCAGCGAAATGAAATCGCTGTCGCCGGAGACGATGGCGAAGGCGTCAATGTGGGGCTTGGTGAGCGCCATTTCGAGCGCGTCGAGCGCCAGGTTGATGTCCGCGCCGTTCTTGTCGCCGCGCGGCCCGGGATGCCGCTGCACCATCTGCACGCCGTGCTGGCTGAAGCTGCGGCTCATCTCGCCGTGGTGCGTCCAGTCGGCGTAGGCGATCTTGGTCAATACTTCGCCCCGCTCTTTGAGCGCTTCGAGCACGATCGAGACGTCAAAGTCCCGGCCCAGGGTGTTCTTCACGCCGATTTCAATGTTATCAAAATCAATGAATACCGCAACGCGGTGTCGTTCTTCCATTGGGTTGGTGGTGGTACTCCTCTCTCTGTTTAGCATAACACGTGAGTGGTGAGTGGTGAAAAAGAGCCGTTGCCCGTAACTGAGCGGAATCACAGCCCATCATTTGCCGCCCGGTAGCAAGAGTTCCCGTAGCTTGTTTGTGACCGTGCTCTGGGTGGAAGGGGCGACGACTCCTAGGTATCGTGCCAAGCTGGAACAATGGATGGTAGCCAATTTATGCAACCGCAAAACCGAGAGCGTCTTCAGATGCGTGGACTGGTACTCTGGCTTGCTGGGGTCCAGCAGGATATC
>CAYWWM010000402.1:0-3364 GCA_964461735.1 uncultured Solibacteraceae bacterium
AAGCTTTGCCCGCCAGCTTGCCGGAGAAGATTCGGGACTTGGTCGGGCGCTGCCTCCGAAAAGAAGCCAGTCGCCGGTTGCAGGACATCGGCGACGCCAGGATCGAGATCGAGGAAACCCTGGCTGCTCTAACCCCCCTAGCGATCCCAACTGCCTCTGCGCCAGAAGTTGCCGCGGTCCCACAGCGGACTCCCAAGTGGCGGAAGGCACTGGTGTGGAGCCTGAGCAGCATTATCCTCGCCGTTCTGGCCGCGACTACAGTTTGGTATCTCCGGCCGACGAGCCAACAGCCGGTCATGCGCCTGACGATGGGAATTGCGCCCGCCGACCAACTTACGGGCTTCCAGTGACCGATGGTAGCCCTTTCCCCGGCGGGGAACCGCGTCGCGTTTCTCGGAACCCACGGCGGCACCCGGCAACTCTTTCTTCGCGATCTCGACAGCCTGGAAGCCAAGCCCATTCCCGGAACGGAGGGCGCTTTCTGCACTCCTATCTTCTCCCCCGATGGACAATGGCTGGCTTTCTACGCACAGGGCTCTCTGAAAAAAGTCTCCCTCCAGGGTGGAGCTCCGATAACTCTGGCCAGCATTAACGGAATGCTGGGTGCCAGCTGGGGAACCGACGATAGCATTGTCTTTGGAAACGATGTCAGCAGCAGCATTTCCAAAGTTTCTGCTGCAGGGGGAACCCCACAGAACATCACACACGTGGACCCCAGCAAGGGCGAAGGCAACCATCGCTATCCGTTCCTGTTGCCTGGAGCCAAAGCGATGCTTTTCGCGGTGGGATTGAACGGGCGGGGGAATGAGGCGCAGATTGCGGTCCAGCGGCTCGACACCAGCGAGCGAAAGGTCCTGGTGCAAAGCGGCACTTATCCCAGTTATGTACCGACGGGACATCTGGTCTATATCCGGGAGGGGGAGATGATGGCGGTTCCCTTCGATCGGGGGCGGCTGGAGGTAACCGGCGCCCCGGTCCCGTTGTCTGAGGCCGTCCGACAGTCCGGTCAGGGGGCCGCCCAGTTTGGTCTTTCTGCCCTGGGATCACTCGTCTATGTCCCCGGTGTGCCCGGTCGTGCAGAGGGAAATACTCTGGGGTGGGTGGACCGCAAGGGAGACTTCCAGCCATTGGCAGCGCCGCCGCGTGTTTACTTCTATCCTCGGCTTTCGCCGGATGGCCGGCAGATCGCCGTCAGCGTCGCGGGTCTGAAAACGGACGTTTGGGTTTATGACATCCAGCGCAGTACCATGACGCGGCTGACGTTTGACGGAAACAATAACGCTCCACTCTGGACGCCGGATGGGAAGCGGATTTTGTTCCTCTCTAACCAGGCTGGCGCGGCCAATCTCTTTTGGAAGACCGCCGATGGCACCGGCTCGGACGAGCAGATCACCCAGGGCGAGCACTTCGCTTGGAATGGGTCTGTCTCGCCAGACGGCAAACTGGCTTTCTACAGTGAGAATCATCCCACCCAGAGCTTTGACCTCTGGGTCGTCCCACTCGGAGGGGATCCACGGGGAACGGCGACCGAGGGCCGCAAACCAAACCTTTTCCTCCAGACATCGGCGAACGAAAACTACCCGACGATCTCACCGGACGGCCGCTGGGTGGCCTATGTTTCCAACGAGTCAGGCCGGTTTGAGATTTACGTGCGGCCGTTTCCCGGGCCGGGCGGGAAATGGCAGGTCTCGACGGAAGGAGGGGCGGAGCCCGTCTGGGCCCGCAATGGGCGAGAACTCTTCTTCCGCAGTGCTGACAAGATGATGGCTGTGGAAGTTAATCAGAGCCGCGACCGGGAGGGAGCGGTCGCTTTTTCGGCCAGCGCTCCCCGGCTTCTCTTTGAGAAAACGTACATGCGCAGTCCCATCGCCTATGCCGATTATGACGTTTCCCCCGACGGCCAGCGCTTCCTCATGGTCCGGGAAGGCGGCAACGAACCGCCCCCCCCCCAAATCAACGTCGTGCTGAACTGGTTCGAAGAACTGAAGCGCCGCGTGCCCGCGGCGTAATCCGAGCCGCGCGCGTGAGCCAGCGGACAAGCACGTTTCTGCAAGTGCCACTCAGCAATGTGTCCGCTCCCTACCGGACAGTGGATAGTGGATAGCAAGAACAGCCATCCGAAAACGGGGCGCGTAAGCATCTCTCTTACGCGGTTGTCAGGGCACCCACTCCCCATGAAAACACCCGCTCCCTCCCGGTCGCGGCTCTGACAAACCCGTGGTTGACATCCGTCCTCCCTTCGGTTCACAATCCTTCCAACAGGCACCATAGGAGGGCCACATGAACTCCAAGCAATCGGATCGCAGACGGTTTTTGAAGGGCAGCGCGGCGCTGGCAGGGCTCGCGGCGAGCGGCAGCCTGATCTATCCCGCCGGCGCGCAGTCTCCCGCGGCGGCAGCGGCAGAGCGGCGGCCCGACGAATGGTATGACTACGGCGTGCGCTCGCGGTTTGTGAAGTCGGTGCGCATCGGCACCAACGGCCGCTTCGGGCGCGACCCGCGTCCGGGAACTCCGCGCGACTACGGCTTTCGGACGCCGCATCAAGACGGCTTCGGGATCATCACGCCGCCCCCGCTGCATTTCATTATCAACCACGGCTACGATCCCCCGGACATTGACCCCAAGGAGCATCGTCTGATGATCCATGGTCTCGTGGACCGGCCGCTGGTTTTCACGATGGATGAGTTGATGCGTCTGCCCTCCGTCTCCCGGATTCACTTCCTGGAGTGCGCCGGAAACGCCACCGCCGGCGGACAAGGCTTTATGCCGGGCTATGTCCGCACGCAGCCGGAAGCAACCGTGCAGCAAATCTTTGGGCTCACCAGTTGCAGCGAATGGACCGGAGTGCAGCTCTCCCTGTTGCTCCAGGAAGCCGGCTTGAAGAAAGAAGGAAAATGGATCGTGGCCGAAGGCGACGAGCAAGGGCGGCATACCAAGAGCATCCCCATCGAGAAGGCTCTGGACGACGTTCTGGTGGTCTACGGCCAGAACGGCGAGCCGATCCGCCCCGAGCAGGGCTACCCGCTGCGGCTGCTGGTTCCCGGCTGGGAAGGCATCAACAACGTGAAGTGGCTGCGGCGCATCAAGGTGATGGACAAACCCTCGATGGGCAAGCGGGAAATCACCGCCTACACCAGCCTGCGCCTCGACGGCAAAGCCCGCTGGTTCCAGTTCGAGCTGGGACCGAAGTCGGTCATCACCCGGCCTTCCGGCCAGCAGCGACTGCCCGGCCCCGGATTTTACGAGCTTACCGGCCTGGCGTGGTCCGGCGGCGGGACCATCCGCCGGGTGGAAGTCTCCACCGACAACGGCCGGACCTGGAAAGACGCCCAGCTCCAGGAGCCGATCCATCGCAAGGCCCATA
>CAYWWM010000403.1:0-3358 GCA_964461735.1 uncultured Solibacteraceae bacterium
GCGTGCCGCGCCTCGACTACGCCAACAGCGACTACGCCGACATCCCGCTGCTCAAAGGCAAGCTCGGTCCGGGGCACGCGTTTCCGCCGGAGGGCCGCATCGAGGGCTACCGCGCGTTCCTGCGGAGCTTCCTCCGCGAGTTCCACCGTCCGCTGTTGATCGCCGTCGGCGCCAAGGAAAACGCCATGGTCCCGACCATTCAGCCGGCTGACGTCGTGCTGCTCGACACGAATCCGGCTAAGCGCCGCGCGCCGCGGCTGGACCGCATCTACGCCGTCTCGCTCGAAGGCGGCGCCGGCCTGCGCCACTGCGGTCTCGCCGGCGACTCGCTGGTTCTCGTTGCGGAGAATCCCAGTTGGCGCGAGGGCAAGGCCGCGGAGATTTCGCTTGCGGATAAGGACATTCTCTCCATCGTCCGCGGCGAAGTCGTCTGGATCGCCCGCGAGCTGTGAAGAGTGAGTGGTGAGTAGTGAATGGTGAGTAGAAAGGGCCTGGTGTCCCATCACCGCTCATTACTCACCACTCACTGTTTTCCGCTTCCACTTCAAATGCTCTTGCAACATGCACCGGTCCATTACCACGCGCAGACCGGCGGCGCGGGCCTGCTCGGCGGCCAGCTCGTGGATCACTCCTTCTTGCATCCAGACGGCTTTTGCGCCGACGCGGATCGCGGCTGCGACGACCGGCGGCACGAGTTCCGAGCGCCGGAAGACGTTGACCACATCAATCGGCTCCGGGATTTCTTCGAGCGTCGCGTAGGCCCGCTCGCCGAGCACCTCGCGCTCGTTCGGATTCACGGGGATGATGCGGTATCCCGCGGCCTGCATGTAGCCTGAGACCCGCTGGCTTGGCCGCCAGGCATGGCTCGACAATCCGACCACCGCGATCACGCGGGCCTTCTCCAGAATTTCCCGGATGATTGCTTCTTCGCCTTCCCTCATGTTCCGAAGCCCCTAACCTTGGCTGTCAATCTGAAAAGTCCTGCGCACTTGCACGGTCGTGCTGCTTGATCTTTAACCAGCCTTCCTCTGTGACCTCTGTGCCTCTGTGGCTAAGCTTGACGCGCTCCTTGCCCCGCAAGCCTTCGATCTCCCCTGCCGTGAGCGGGCGGTGCGCTCCCACGGCGAGCGAGCCCAGCGCCACCGGGCCGATTCGCACGCGCTGGAGCTTGCGCACCGGGTTCCCGATGCGCGCAAACATGCGCCGAACCTGGTTTTGACGGCCTTCCCGCAGCACGACTTCGAGCCACGGGTTATCCGCTTCGGTTTCGACCCTCCCTCGCTGTTTTCCCTTGCTGCGCGGCAGAAAGCGAATCTCCGCCGGGAGCGTTTTCCTTCCGTCGAGCGGGATGCCCAGCCGCAGCCGGTCGAGGTCTTTCGCGGCAGGCGTCCCCGCCACCTTCACCCAGTACGTTTTCGGGATGCCCGACGCCGCGGCCAGCACGTGGTTGGCGAAGTCGCCGTCGTTGGTGAGCAGCAGCAATCCTTCGGTATGGAAATCCAGGCGGCCTACGGGATAGACGCGCTCGCGGACGCCCCGGAGATAATCCATCACCGTCGGGCGCCCTTGCGGGTCCGAGAGCGTGGTCACGCATCCGCGCGGCTTGTGGAGCGCGAGGTAAACGACGCGGCGCGGGTCATGCACCGGCTTGCCGTCTACTCGGATCAGCGCCGTCGCCGCGTCCGCCTTGCTGCCGAGCTCGCGCTCGACGGCCCCGTTCACCGTGACGCGCCCTGCGAGGATCAATTCCTCGGCCTTGCGGCGCGAGGCAATCCCGGCGCGCGCGATGATTTTTTGGAGGCGCTCAAGCGCCATCGGGGTTCTCGCCGGAGTTCGGAGGGGTGGGAACGGCAGCAGGCCCGGAGGTCTGTGGTTCCGAGGACAGCAATTCGCCCTGCGCAGCGCTGAGAGCAGGGCCGAGCGCGGCGCGGGCCAGCTCTTCGAATTCCTCCATGCTCGGCAGCTCGTCAATCCGGCTCAGCCCGAACTGCATCAGAAATTCTTTCGTCGTCCGGTAGAGGATCGGCCGCCCGATCACGTTTTTACGTCCCGCCGTCATCACCAGCTTCCGGTCGAGCAGCGTGTTGACGGCGGCGGTCGCGTCCACGCCGCGGATTTGCTGAATCTCCGGGAGCGTGATCGGCTGGCGGTAGGCGACCGTGGCCAGCGTTTCGAGCGCCGCCATCGAGAGCTTGAGCGGCGGCGTCAGTTCCTTCACGAACCGCCGCACCGTTTCGTGGTGCTCCGGCTTGGTGAACATCTTGTAGCCGCCCGCGATCTCGCGGACTTCGATGCCATGCTCGTAGCTCTTGTATCGTTCTTCGAGCGCGAGAAGCGCCGCGCGCACGCTAGCGTGGCTCGCCCCGCCGAGTGCCGCAGCGATCTGCTCGACCGTCACCGGCTCGTCGGCGACGTAGACGATCGCTTCTACCGCCGCCTGCAAGCCTTGGTCCTGTTCCTGATTCTCCACAGTTGCCCCTTGAAATCAGGTGTTAGGTGCGAGGTGTTAGGTGTAAGGGAAGAACGGCAGTGTGTGGACTGGGTGCTCCGCGCGTTACCTATGAACTTCCTGCCACCTGGCACCTAACACCTAGCACCTAAAACCTAACACCTAGCTGTACTCCTCATCCACGCTCTGCTGCGCCCCCGCCACCACTTCAGCAAACTTATGGAACTTGCGCAAGAGGATTTCGCCGAACAGGTCCTTCTGCCGCACGGCCACGGCTTGCAGCCGCACGAGTTCGAGCAATCCCAGAAACATGGCCACGATGGCGTCGCGCGACCGCAGGCCGTCGAGCACTTCCCGCAGCGGCAGCGCCTCGCGCCGCGCCGCCAGCAGCCGCAACAGATGCTGCATCATCTCGGCGACGCTGACCCGCTCCTCTTCCACTTCGAGCAGCGGCTTTTGTTTCGCCCGCTCCAGGACCTGCTGGAACACTTTCACCAGGTCGTAGAGCGAGACCGCGAGCGACGGTTCCGCCTCCGGGTCGAGAAATTCGTTCAACCCCGGCTGCGACCACGTGGCGCTCTGCACCACCCGTTTTTGCTGGAGCATCTGCGCAGCCTTCTTGAATTTCTCGTGCTCCAGCAACTGCTGCACCAGCTCCGCGCGCGGGTCTTCGATCTCATCGGGCGCAAGCGTCGGGTCGGGCGGCAGCAGCAGCCGCGACTTGATGTGGATCAGCGTCGCCGCCATCAACAAGAATTCCCCCGCCGCCTCCGGGTTCAGCCGCTCAAGATTCGCCTGCACGTATGCGAGATACTGCCCCGTGATCTTCGCAATCGGGATGTCGTAGATGTTGATCTCCTGCTTGCGGATCAGGTCGAGCAGCAGATCGAGCGGCCCTTCGTAGGTTTC
>CAYWWM010000404.1:0-3354 GCA_964461735.1 uncultured Solibacteraceae bacterium
GGGTGGGGCCACCCCGCAAACCCTTGGGGGTCGCTCAGGCCGACGCAGCCGACTTCCACCGCCAGCCGTTGATGCGAAAGGCACGCGCGGTCCGATGCCGCAGCAGACCATCTACTGGCTGGAGCCCTTCGTGGCCATGGCGTAGTCCCAGTGACGGCGGGCGCGGTCGACCGTGGACGCCACGTCCTCGGCCAGCAAGTACCCCTGCTTCACGAGCGCCTGTGCGGCCTGCTCGGTGGCGGGCGAGAAGTTGTGATCGAAGACGATAATGATGCGCGAGGGATCCGCGAGCGCTTCCCCGGGCAACTCTTCCTGAAAAACCCGGGCCACGAAGTTTGCGCTCAGGTCGTGGAGCACCATGTGGTGGAGCTTTGCCACGACCACGTCGCCCGGCGCGACGCTGTCCCGCCCGCTCGCTCGGGCGAGGATTTTCTCGATCACGTTCATAGCGGATCTTTCATAACAACTCCGCTCCCGCTTCTCCGAAGCGGCACGAGTCGCCGTAGAGGATCCGCTGCCCGCCTGCGCGGAACTCCGCGTGGAAGGCGAACAGGTCGCCGGGCCGCAGCGCGAAGCGGTCGCACGATTCATACGGAAGCGGCCCGGAGAGCGTTTCGGCGTAGCAAGCCGCATGCGCCGGACGCCGGATATCCCGCAGCAGCGACTCCCAGTAGCTCCGCAGCGACTCCGTCACGGCCGGCGCGGCTCGCGGACGGGAAAGCCGCACCCAATGGCCGCAGTATTCGAGCGCCACCGTCACCGAGCATCCTTCTCGAAAGACTCTCCCCCGCGCTGGGGCCGGGGCCATCTTGCCGTCGCTCAGGAGAATCACCGTGTCCTCCGCGCCGGCCCTCCGGAACTCTCGCTCCAAGCGGCCGACGAACTGATAATCCGTTTCCTCGCTTCCGTGGCTCATTGCCTCCGCCAAGATGTTTCGCGCCATCCCGGCCGCGCGTCGGCGCATCGCAAGCTCCCATTCGTCGTAGCCCGGTTCGTAGAGTCCGTCTGGAGACACGTCCACAAACTCCACTGAACTTGCGCTGAACGATGCCTCGATCTCCTGCGGCCACTGCGCGCGGTCGAGGATCCCAACGCGCTTCCATTGCTTCTCCGCGGCAAGCTCCAGCAGTTGCCGCGCGGGATTCGCGCTCGGGCGGATTTCTTCGAGCACCGTAACGGACCGGATCCACGGGTAGACGCGCGGCGAAAGCCCGCACAGCAGCAGCGGCTTTCCCTCCCGGGGAACGACCGCTAGGGAGCGGTTCCAGTAGGGCATGAAGTTCACGAAGTAGCGCGCGTAGTTCGACCGCCACACGTCCGCGTACACGGCCACGGCCGGCAGCTCGCGCTCGGCCAGCGACTGGCGCAGCCGGTTGAGCCGAGCCTCAAACGCCGCCGCCGGCAGTTCGTTCCGATCCCAGTGAATCCAGCCGCGCTTCACGTCAGCCGTCCTTGCGAAACAGTTTCTTCTCCGTTCGATTCATCGCCACGCAACCGTCGCGCGTCACTGCCAGAGTGTCCCCGAAGACCATGTAGCCGGAGAGCGGCAGGTACGTATTCGGATGCGCGATCAGGACCATGCCTTCTTTGACCACGTAATGAACGTCTTCGAGGATGTACGGATACTCGTCGAGGTGCAGCCCGAGGCCGTGCCCGCGCACGCGCGTGTACTGGGGGCCGGTGTACTCGCCGAAACCGTGCTTGCGGAAGACGTCGTTCTGGACGCGCGCCACGTCGGAGATGTCCACGCCCGGGCGGAGCAGATCGAGCGCCGCCTGCTGCGCCTCGGCGAAAATCGAATAGGCCTGCCGCTGCTCCGGGCTCGGCTCGCCGAGTACGAGCGTCCGGCAAATTTGCGCCCAGTAACCGTCCACTTGCGGCGTGAGCTCGGTTGTCACCTGGTCGCCCTCTTGAAAGCGGCGGTCGGTCGGAGGCTTCATCCCGGTCACTTCCGTTCCGCCGGAAGCAATCAGCATGAAGTTGTCTTCGGCGCCATTGGATTTGAGAAACGCCTCCACCTCCGCCACCAGCTCGTACTCCGCCATGCCGCGCTCGATCACGTCGGCAAAGTGCTGGTAGCCGCGGTCGGCGAGCTCGGCGGCCTTCTGCAAGCAGGCCATCTCTTCGGGCGTCTTCACCCGGCGCAAGTCTTCCACGTCGGCGGTAGCTGAGGCCGGCTCGGAACCCGCGCCGTGCCGCACGGCGTCGAGGTGGCGGGCTTCGAGGAATTCCATCCCGGCAATCGCTCCTGCGTGGCCCGCGCCGCCGTACTTCCTTACCCAGTTCCGCAGGCCGTTGCCGAAATCCGGCTCGAAGGACACCGGCACCTGCTTGGCCCTCGCAGCGGTTTCATAGTCCCACGGGTCGGATACCAGGACCGTCGCTTCCCCGGATCGCGTGACGAGCGCCGCCGCGTGCGGCCCGGCGAAATTCAGGTTGAAGACGCAGCGAAAAAAATCCTTGCGCCAGGAATGCCCGTAGAGCAGCAGGAAGCTCCAGCCGCGCTGGGCCATCAGGTCTTGCAATTGCACAAGCCGGGCTTCGTTGAGCATGGCTGAGCCGGTTGCGGAAAAGATATTTTAAGCGGTCATCCTAACCCGGCAGAGCCGGAACCAAAGATGACGGATTCCGAATTCCGGATTCCGAAAAGTTGGGCCGTTTCGAAAATCGTTCCGAATGCCTGTGAACATTGGCCCAAAACGACATGCTCGAAACTTTCCTTCCCGCGGCGGCAAGAATTGATTACATAGGCACTATTGAGGATTGCAAAATATAGTGACATTTCCACAAGCTCCGAAAGGCCTGCAAATGGCCATCCAGCGAGTTGGCAGCGTCACTATAATATGTAACCTCGATAAGGAACCTAGCGACGAAGGACCTGTTCTTCTAACTAACACCTCGCACCTGACACCTAACACCCGACACCTAACACCTGCTTACGGCATCACGTCCTGCAAGAACCACTCGGTGGGAATCTCCTTGCCCAGCCCCATCGCGCGCGCGCGCTTCACGACGGCGGCGCCGACGGCGGCGAACTGCGTACCCGCGCCCGTGTTGTTGTTGAAGAGCGTAATCTCGTCCGGCCGCGTCCGACCCGGAACTTTTCCCACCAGCAGGTCCTGAATCTCGTGAATCTCGTCCCAGGACTTGATGCCGTTCTGCGCGGCCTCCCAGATGTCGGGCGAGCGGTCGAGCCGCCCCACTTCCTTCGAGTGCACGACGTAGAGGTCGGCGCGGCGGATGGTCTCGTCGTCAATCTCGCGCCGCTTGGTGCTCGAGTCCGCTCCGCCGATCGAGGCCACGTACATGCCCTTCTCGACCCAGTGTCCGTCAAAGACCGGGTCCCAGGCCGCC
>CAYWWM010000405.1:0-3351 GCA_964461735.1 uncultured Solibacteraceae bacterium
GGCCTTGAAGGATTCGCGCGGGCAGGTGGTCAGCTATGCGGTCTGGGTGCGGGAACAAGCCGCTTTCTAGAGGCAACCGCGGAAGAAGCAGAGGACCGATGATCCTTTGGCTCCTGTGCTTCCTCTGCTTCCTATGCTTCTCGTCTGCTGCCCCGCAATCGGATCAGCCCGGAGGCACGGCCGCCGCGACGCTGGAGACCACGCTCGCGGGCATGGACCAGGCCGCCGCGCGTTTCTCGAGCGTCGCTGGAAATCTCGACTACACCAAAGTCACCGTCATCGTGAACGACCACGCGACCGACCGGGGAACCATGGCCTTCGAGAAAAAGGGCGGCAAAACGCGCGTCCTGCTGGCGTTTCGCGAGCCTGCGGAGAAGTTTGTCCTGTTCGAAGGGCGAAACGACACCAATGTGTCGTTTCGGGTATCGCTCTACCGGCCCAAGATCGCGGAAGTGGAGGAATACGAAGTCGGAAGCCGGCAGGGCCTGGTGGAGCAGTTCTTGCTGCTCGGATTCGGCACACCGGGCAGCGAGTTGCAGAAGGCTTACCAGATCGCCTTTCGCGGCGAGGAGGCGCTCGACGGCGCGCCCGGACGCGTGGTGCGACTGGAACTGACTCCCCGCTCCGCGCAGGCCGCCGCGCGACTCAAGAAAATCGAGCTCTGGCTCTCGCCGGAGACCTGGCAACCGGTGCAGCAGAAATTCTGGGAGCCGAGCGGCGACTACATGCTCGCCCGGTAGAGCGGCCTGAAACTGAACGGCAGCATCCCGGACCGCACCTTCCGCCTGCCGCTGCGCGGGAAAGTGAAAACCGTCCGGCGGTAAAATAGCCGAAAAATGAGTTGGACTAACACTAAACCGTGGTCGCCGGATCAATCGCCCTGTCCAAGAGCGACTCTCGCTGCTTCACCTTATAAATAATGTAGATCAGAAAGCCGACAGCCGCCGCGATGCCCAGATCGCGTGCTTCACGCCAGGTGCTATTGGAAAGCAACCATGCGCACAAAATCAATGCGGAGAAGGAAACACAGGCTCCCGCAGGGACTTTGAACACTGCCGTCTGCTCGCCACCTTTGCGGCGGAGCGCCAGCAACGCGGCACACGTCACGCCGTAGGCAATCAGCCTGATCATCACCGTAATCGTCACCGCATAAATGAACGTGCCGGAAAGCGCAACGAGCAGCATCAGCGCGGACGATAGCAGTATGGCCATGTGGGGGGTGTGGAATCGGCGATGCGTTGACAAAAGCATTCGCGGAAGTTGCCCAGATTCCGCCATTGCAAAGAGAAAGCGTGGTGCGACAAACATTCCTGCGTGGAGAGTGCCGAAAATCGAGATCAGTGCCCCGGCCGAAATGATCGAAGCACCTGCAACACCCAGGAAGCGGCTGCTGGCATCCGCCAGCGGCGTTTCGGACGAGGCGAGTTGCGGCAGCGTCCCGATGCAAACAAACTGTACCAGAATGTAAATCAGCGCTACCACCCCCTGAGCCAGCAGCATCGCAAAGGGTAAGTTGCGGCGGGGGTCTTTCATTTCACCGGCTGAGGTTACGCCTACCTCGAACCCTCCATAAGCAAAAACCAGCAAGAACACCGAGGCTGAAAAGGATTCATAGCTAAGTTCCGGCACGAAGGAGTACTGATCCGAATTGATGAAAAATAGTCCCGCGGACAGGAAGAGCAAGATGGGTATCAGTTTGGCGATTGTGAATGCGTTATTGACAACCGCCGTCTCCCGTATGCCGATGACGTTTACGGTGGCGAGGGAGACGGTAATCCCGGTGATGATTGCAGTCCGCCCGAGCCCCGATGTAGCCATCGGCCAGAAGTAACTGGAGTAAGAAACGAACAGATTGGAAAGTGCGGCGAAGGCAGTCAGCCGCTGGAGCCACATCAACCATCCGACCTCGAATCCAACGACAGGACCAAAGGTTTTACGCGCGTAAAGGTATACGCCTCCGGTCTCCGTGAAACGGCTGCTGACTTCGGCGAAGCAAAGGATGATGAGCAGGACCAGCAACGCGCAGACGAGGAATGCGAGCAGACTATAAGTTCCGCTGAGGCTGAAAACTCTCGATGGCAGACCGAAGATGCCAGCGCCGATCGCGACATTGATCATGAGGGCAACCAGGTCCCACCTGCGAAAACCTCTGACCAGACTGGTTGTAGATGCGGCTTGCGGCATATAAGAAACTGAGGTGGAGTCCTCCACCGCCTGGCTTTTAGTATATAGCTGCCGGTTCATCACTCGGGCCGGTCACACTGTCTCCATATCCCGCCAGTTCGGCCCCACGGACACTTCGGCGACCAGGGGCACGCGGAACGAATAGGCTTGCTCCATGCCCTCGCGGACAATCTCGGCGGCGGGCTCGATCTCGTCGCGGAGGACTTCGAGCACCAACTCGTCGTGCACCTGGAGGATCATGCGAGCGCGCAACTTCCGTTCGCGCAATTCGCGGTGGATGCCGATCATGGCGAGCTTGATCAGGTCGGCGGCGCCGCCTTGCAGCGGCGTGTTGACGGCGGTGCGCTCGGCAAAGCCCCGGGCGTTGAAGTCCCGGCTGGTGATGTCGGGGATGCGCCGGCGCCGGCCGGTGAATGTGCGCACTTCGAGCGTCCGGCGGACTTCCGCGATGGTGGCGTCAATAAACCTCCGCACCCCCTCGTAGCGGTTGAAATACTCGTGGATGAAGGCTTCGGCTTCTTTCTGCGGCGCGCCGATCTGCTGGGCCAGGCCGAACGGGCTGATGCCGTAGACCACGCCGTAGTTGATTGCTTTGGCGCGGCGGCGGTGTTCCGCAGTTTGGTGCTCCGGCGGGACGCCGAAGACGGCGGCGGCCGTCAGCTCGTGAATGTCGTCGCCGCGGCGGAAGGCCTCGACGAGCAGCGCGTCTTCACTGAAGTGCGCCAGGAGCCGCAGCTCGATCTGCGAGTAATCCGCTGCCAATAGAACGCAGCCCTTGTCGGCGACAAAGGCGGCACGGATTTCGCGGCCCAGCTCCGTGCGGATGGGGATGTTCTGCAAATTGGGATTGGTCGAAGAGAGGCGCCCGGTGGCCGCGCCTGCCTGGTTGTACGTGGTATGGAGGCGGCCCGTGGCCGGATGGACCAGCGCCGGGAGCGCGTCCACGTAGGTAGACTTCAGCTTGGCGAGCTGGCGGTATTCGAGCACGCGACGGGGTGCTTCGTGCGCCTCGGCCAATTCTTCGAGCACGTCCACGGCGGTCGAGATCGCCTTGCTCTTGCCGCGCCGGCGCGGGGCCGGCAACCTCATCTTCTCAAACAGCACCTCGCCCAGTTGCTTCGGCGAATTGATGTTGAATTCCGTTCCGGTCAGCTCGTAGATTTGCCG